>DAINOA010000014.1:0-379 GCA_036735625.1 Planktosalinus sp.
ACCAATATAGCCATTGGCTCCGGTGAGAAGTATCTTCAAAGTATTTTCTTTTAATGATAGGGATTCTCTTTGTTATTTTGAGTTAAAGAGGCGTTAAGGGTCTATAGGGTGTTTTTATAGGGTAACTAAAAAGAAAACTTATCAGAGTCACTTTGCTTTTAGTTGTTTAAAGGTGTAATGAATACCAACGTTTAAAAAATCATTTTGATAAACTCTCTCATATTCTGCCCGCAAACTTAAATTTGTGTTGAATATAAAACTATGAAAATAAATTGAATAAGTAAAATAGTTAAAAAAATATCCCGATTTAGCTCCAAAATAAAACAAATCGTAAACCTTCTGAACTCCTAGTTTAAATCCTATATTTTGAAAATTGTTG
>DAINOA010000014.1:389-31194 GCA_036735625.1 Planktosalinus sp.
GAATCAAGGAAAAATCCAAAGGTCTTAAATATACCTCTTTTGAAAACTCTAGCTTTCTGAAATAAAAGTTAATTGATTTTAAATCTTTCTGTTGATATTGAATAGATGAATTATATAAAAATCTTGTGCTTGTCATTTTTAACCTAAAATCAAATGTATAATCCTTATTGAAATCAGTTTGAAAGGAAGCTAAGTAAAGGAAGTTTGAACTAATATCCTCAAAATGAATTAACGGTGCTTCTTTATAACCATTGCTTAGCTTGATTCCGAATAGGCTATTGATTACATCTGAATACAATCCAATTGTAAACCACTTGTTATCATAGTAACTTTCCCCTAAACTTACTTCAACTTGATATTGATTTGGCTTGAGTTTGTATTCTAAAGATAAGTAACCCACATATGAAAACTTTAAAGTATTAATGCTGTCCGGGATATTGATTTTAAAATTCCCATCAAAATCTGTGGTTACTTTTATGGTGCTATCTAAAACCGATACAAATGCACCCGGTAAGGGAATTCCTGTTTGGTCATATACAACCCCTGAAATTTCCTTTGATTGTGAAGAGCTATTTCCTATCGAAAAGAAGCTTAAAAACAATAGGAATATAAAAAATTTATCCATTAAAACTGTCAAGTAAAAATTTGAATATACAATATAATAAAGGTAATAAAATTTTCAAATAACTTCTATTAGACTAAACAAGAGGTTTTATTAGATCTAGTATGGCCCCACTTATATATTCAATCCCAATAGCAATAACAATAAAGCCAATAATTCTGGAAATGGCATTGATTCCTGAGGCGCCCAGTGTTTTTGCTATAAAATAGGAAGAACGCAAAATGAAAAAGGTGGTTAAGCAAACCAAGACTACTGCAATGAGAATATAAATGCTGTTTAGGCTCCACCCATATTCCTGCTGAAATGTGATGAGTAACGAAATCGACCCCGGCCCGGCAAGCATGGGGATGGCAAGGGGAGTCAAAGAAAAGCGTTCGCGTTGTGACAAATCTATTTGTACACGTTTGTTTTTCATACCCTTGTGTTTTGCAAACCGCCCGGTTAAAAGAGCAAACCCGGAGGAAACAATGATTAACCCACCGGCTATGCGCAGGGAGTTTAAACTAATCCCAAAAAATTGTAATAAATACTTCCCCAGAAAAAATGAAATCAACAGAATAACCAGCACGTTGATGGCTGTGAGCAGTGCGGTTTTTTTGCGTTCTGCAGTTTCTTCATCTTGGGTGAGCCCCACAAAAATGGGAACGGTTCCCAGCGGGTTTATTATTGAAAATAAGGCTGCAAAAGCATAGAGAAATAGATCCATTGTTTTTATCGCAAAGGAACTACTTCCCTATGTTTTTAGAATTATGATAAGGTTATGTGAATGTGAAATTAAACTCACAAATCCTCAACCTGCGTGGGTGCATTGTCAATTTTATAATTAATCACTTTTTGGAAAAAGCGGTGGGTGCTTTTGTCTGTTGCGCTTACTTTGATGAAATAATGGTCACGATACATACTGTACTCTTCGGCTTTGCCTTTGTAAATATTAAGTTTGTAATAAGGAATAATAAGCGCATAAGATTCCAGTAAGGATCGAAACCCCACAATGATACCGTTGGGTCTCATTTCAATATTACACACATTGCGGTTGTTGTCGAGAATGAGCAGGTTGTGAATTTCAATACTCGTTGAGGTAATAAAAAGTTTTGGAGAGCCTATACCGTTCATTTTGATGCGTTCCATTAACAGGAAAGGTTTTCCCACCTCATCATCTATTTTTCTTCTTATTTCAGGATTGTTGTATGAGACGTTTAAGAGCATTTTTTTTGTTTTAAATTTACAATTTAGGGTTAATTTATCCAAATAAGAGCATGGATGAAACACATAAGATTTTCTTAAATTTTATTTATTTTTTAAAATTATCACCAAAAACTAACCAAAAACAAGTACCATTTTTTCTCCTTATCTTTGCAGGCTTAAAAGCATAAAACAAACAAAAAATGACCTTACAGCAAACTCTGGAAGCCAAAATCAAAGAAGCTTTTTTATCACTATACAAAACCGAACTCCCCTCTGTTGAATTTCAAGCAACACGCAAAGAGTTTGAAGGTGATATCACAGTGGTTATTTTTCCAATGTTGCGAGAGGTGAAGACCAATCCGGAAAAGTTGGGAACAGATTTAGGAGCTTATTTAACAGCTCATCTTGAGGAAGTTGACCGTTTTAATGTGGTAAAAGGCTTTTTAAATCTTGGCATATCTGATCGTTATTATCTCGATTTTTTCAAAAATATAAAGGACAATCCGGGTTTTGGGCATCAACCCGTCTCACCACAATCTAAAGCCGTGATGGTTGAGTATGCTTCACCAAATACCAACAAGCCATTACATTTAGGACACATTAGAAATGTGTTGCTGGGCTATGCTGTCGCCGAAATTTTAAAAGCCTCCGGAAAAAAAGTGTATAAAACCCAAATAATCAATGACCGTGGCATCCATATTTGTAAAAGTATGCTTGCCTGGAAGAAATTTGGAAAACGAGAAACGCCTGAAACCACCAGACTTAAAGGGGATAAACTGGTAGGGAATTATTATGTGAAGTTTGACAAAGAATATAAAAAAGAAATTGAAGCACTTATAGCCTCAGGTAAAACTGAAGAAGAAGCAAAAAAAGTTGCCCCACTTTTGCTGGAAGCTCAATTGATGCTTCAAAAATGGGAAAACGGCGACCCAGAAACAGTACAACTTTGGCAAATGATGAATGGCTGGGTGTATAAGGGTTTTGAGGCTACTTTTAAAAACATTGGGGTAGATTTTGATAAAAATTATTATGAAAGCAATACCTATCTCTTAGGGAAAGATGTGGTCACTGAAGGTCTGGACAAAGGAGTTTTTTATCGCAAAGATGACGGCAGTGTCTGGATAGATTTGACAGATGAAGGCTTAGACGAAAAAATTGTGTTGCGAAGTGATGGTACCGCGGTTTATATGACACAGGATATTGGAACAGCCATTCAGCGCGTAAAAGATTTTCCCGATATAAGTGGAATGGTTTATACTGTGGGCAATGAGCAAGATTACCATTTTAAAGTTCTGTTTCTTATTCTCAAAAAGCTGGGCTATACTTGGGCAGAAAATTTATTCCATTTAAGTTATGGTATGGTGGATCTTCCCGGCGGTAAAATGAAAAGTAGGGAAGGAACAGTAGTAGATGCAGATGACCTCATATCTGAAATGGCTCAAACTGCCAAAACAATTTCTGAAGAATTAGGAAAACTTGACGGCTATACAAAATCTGAAAAAGAAACGTTGTACAACACCATTGGTTTGGGAGCTTTAAAATATTATATCCTCAAGGTAGATCCTAAAAAACGCATCCTCTTTAACCCGGAAGAATCTGTAGATTTTCAAGGTAATACCGGTCCGTTCATTCAATATACTTATGCGCGCATCCAATCCATTTTAAGAAAGGATCAAAATTCAAATTATACGCTTCCCGCTGTTGTAGAAATGCACGAAAAGGAGAAGGAACTCATCAAGCAATTGCAGCTGTATCCCGAAATTATTCAACAAGCTGCTGCAAGTTACAGTCCTGCATTGCTGGCAAATTATATTTATGAATTGGTGAGAGCCTATAACTCTTTTTACCAAAGTGTACCTATTCTGGCTGAAATTGAAGAAAACAAACGTCAATTTAGAGTACAGCTTTCGCGAAAGGTGGGCGAGGTCATTCAGTCTTCTTTTAAGTTATTGGGTATTGAAGTTCCGGAGCGTATGTAATTAAAACAGAATTTGTAAAGACACATTTGGTGTGAGCCCCAAAGAAACCTGTTCTACCTGATTGATTTGAAAATTTTCTAAGTTACTGCCATCTATTGAAAAGTAGGTGTTTAGCACGTTTCTTTGATTGGTAACATTCAGCACGGCGGCGTTAATTTTAGCAGCAGTATTTGAACCCAGTTTAAAATCATATTCAACAGATACATCAGCCCTAAAGTAATCATTATTGCGAGCGGTATTTGGGACATCAAACTGTATAACAGGCTGACCGTTTTCAATGGTTATGGCATCACTACTTAGTGGAAGCGATACCGGTCTTCCTGTGTACCAATTGATTCCTGATGCAATTTTTAAATTGTTAAAACTATAAGAAGTTGCCAGATTTGCCTGATGCCTTATGTCAAAATTATGAGGAAAAGAAGCAGGAGTAAAATTTTCAAAAGTATAATCGCTTTTAGAATAGGTATAGCTCAACCAGGAACTCCAGTTTTTGGTTTTTTTGTTGATGATTAATTCTAAACCCCGCGTTTCATAACTTCCGGTAATGCGCATAAACTGCAATTGATTTTGAAAACCTTGGTTGGCAGAAGTGATGTCATTTACTTTTTTTGAATAGGCCTCAGCTTGAAGTAACCAATTTCTTTTTTGATATTGAACATTAAATGAATATTGAGTGCTGCTCACTATGGGTACATCATCATTATTAGCGAGTACCCATCTGCGTTTTTCAACACCTAAAAAATCACTTTGAAAATCAATACGTTGGGTAACCGTTTGGCTTTTTTGCTCAAAAGCGGCTTCAAGAGCAAAACCATTTCCAAGTTTTTGATGGATATTTACGCGAGGTTCAACAAGCGTTGTGTTGAATTTTTGAAAATAATTGACTCTTAACCCGGCGTTAATGCTTGTTTTTGTAGATTCAATTTCCATAAAATTACTCACGTAAAATGCATGTTTGAGCAATACTTCTTTTACAAAAGTACGCACTAAAGGGATATTCACTTCTTGCTCATTGCTTATTCCCGTTTCGGTAAATTGGTAGCCTGTTGAGAGCCGGTAATTATCCTTTAATTGCCAGTTAAAATCAAACTGTGCTCCACTTTCAAACACTTCATTTGACTGGATAAACTTTTGATTTGAAAAGATATCTAGATTGGATGCATCGAGTAAATAATACGTTCCATAAAGTAAAGCCTCAGTATTGAATGTTTCATTCCAGTTGCGTTTCCACGAAAGTCCACCGGCAATACTGTTTTGATCGAGCTCACTGGTTTCAGAAATTTGAGCATTTTCTGTTGTTAGCGTTTTTGTAAAGTCTAGACTGTTATCAATGGTCAAAAAATTGAATTTAAAAAGGTCTTTATCTGTTGGAGCATAGATTGTTTTCAAACTAAAATCATAAAACGTAAAATCATCTTCAGAACTTAATTGACCTTGCTGGTTGTTTTGAAGGTTGGTAATTTCTGTATCTTGAAACACTTTATTAAAATACTGCTTAAAGGCGGGTGTTTCAATAAAGTCAGTATAAGTGCGCCTTCCCGAAGTGTGAATAACCAGTTTGTCATTGACGGGTATTTTGGCAAAAGCACCTGCATTGATCATATTGATTTGAAAGCCGGCTTTAATTTTTTCCGGAAACTCATCTGAGGAATGCATTGAAATTAAGCCCGAAACGCTTTCGCCATAGCGAGCGGGAGTGCCATTTTTATAAAAGGAAACAGTTTCAGTCAAATAGGGATTAAATCCTGAAATCATCCCAAAAAAATGACCGTTTTGATACATTCTGATCCCATCCCACAAAATAAGGTTTTCATCTGTGGTGCCTCCTCTTATATTGATATTTGAGATGGTTTCATCCACACTATTCACCCCGGGCAAAGCTTGTATCATTTGTAAAACATCAGGCTCAGTAAGTCCCGGAAGGTTGCCAAAGGTACTCACGTCAAGTTTCAAAGCTCCATTAACGGTTTTATTAATGCCTTTTGAAAAAATACTTTCCAACACTACATCTCTTAGAAGACTTATTTTCGGCTTCATTGTTAAGGTCAAACAAGGGGTTGATTCCTCAATAGCTGTAGCATTGACAAAGAGGCTTTCAAAGCCCAAATACCTGATTTCTATTTGTGCGCCTGCTTGAACATTTTTTAGTGTAAAATGACCCTCAGGATTTGATATTGTTAATTGGTTTGTTCCTATCACTTCAATGGTAGCACTTCCCAATGGGAAACCTGTTTCAAGATTGATAAGGGTTGCACATAAATTTATAAAAGTATTAGGAGAGCTGGTTATCGCTATATAACGTTCATCAATAATTTTGAAACTTAAAGAAGTTTTTTGTGATAAATCGTCTAAAATTTCAGGAAGAGTTTGAGTATAATCCGGTGGAGTGGAGCGGTTGTTTTCTATCACTTCATTGGCGTAGGAAAATTTTACGTCATAAAGCTCTTCAATTTGTTCAAGGATATTGAGTAGTGGTTGTTCTGTATTTTGTGCAAGGGTAACTTGGTTTCCAAAAAGAAACAATATCATTGCAGCTATGTAGTGATAGTAACGCCCCTCAATTAGCCCCATAAATTAGTACATTCCCATTTTGATTTATTGTGTATGTTAATCCCATTGGCATGCATATAGTTTTTAATGCAGCATCAAGATTGGTGTGGGTAAATGCCCCTGTAAATCGGGTGTTTCTATCAATGTTTTCAAGAGAAACGGTTACTTTATATTGACGTTGAAGCTCCTCAATAACCCACCAAAGTGGTTTGTTTTCAAACGCGCTTTCATCAAGCATCCATCCCGGTTGAAGTGTACTCACATTTTGCTGTGATATGATTTCACCCTCTTCAATGATAACGCTGTCACCTGCAGAAAGTTGTATGTTATTATTATTAAAAGCAACGGCAACCTTTCCTTCATAACAAGTCACATGAAAATGATTATCCCGACTTTGAACATTGAATTGAGTCCCTAAAACACTTACAATTCCTTGAGTTGTGGTTACATCAAATTTTTTGCCTTTAGCGACCTTAAAAAAGGCCTCCCCTTCAAGGGCTAGAGTTCTTTCCTGATTCCAGGATTTTTTACTGTATTTAATTTTTGAGGCTGCATTCAAAACAACTTCAGATTGGTCTGGCAATGTGAAACTCTTTTTTTCAGCAATTGGGGCTGTTAGGGTAGTTGAAAGGCTTGTTACATATAAAAACCCGGTTACAATCAAAGCCAAAACTGCAGCATATTTTAATAAATTTTTACCGCTAAAAAGTGAAATAACTTTTGGTTCTTTTTTTACCTTTTGGGAGAGCTGTTTCCAGACCATATCTTTATCAAATGCCGGGCTTTGCATTTGAGAAGTGAGGTCTGAAATTTGTAAATAATCTCGATATTCATCAGAAGTCATAAGTTGTTTCAACTCTTGCTCTGTAATTTCGTTATTTAGATACTTATGTAGTAGTTCTTCATTCATCAGATTTAGTTTAACTATTTATAAAACAAAGGTGTCGTTAAATACCCTACCTCAATTAGATGTTTTTTATTTCTTTTCGTAAGGATTCCAATGCCTGGCTTATCCTTTTTTCTACAGCTTTTACAGAAATATCTAGAATTTCTGCTATCTCCCGGTATTTTTTGCCTTCAATTCTGTTCATTAAAAAGGCTGTGCGTTGTGCTTCTGTTAAATTTGAAAGGGCTTTATTTAATTTTTGTTCAAATTCTTTTTCTTCCAAAACATATTGAGGTGATTGCTCATTGATATTTGGAGAAACTTTTTTAGTGAATTTTAAAACCACTTTTTGATGAGCAACTTCATTGAGAAACGTGTTGTTGCAAACGGTATAGAGAAAAGACTTGGCTTTTGCCTGAGGCACTTTTGAACAGTTTTCCCAAAGCTTGATGAACGCCTCTTGAACTAAGTCTTCTGCCTGAGCGACATTACCACATTTAAAGTAGATGAAATTGTATATTGAAGGGGACAAGGTTTGAAACAACTTGTTGTAAACAGATTCTTTGCATACAGTATCATGTTCATTCATAAATATATTATTGATGTGTAAATGTATTTAAAAGTTTTTAAAAATTGTGGGTAGGGTAAATAAGTTCTTAATTGTTTTATATTTACTAAAACCACTCAGTTATGAAAAATTTGAATTTTCCATCCGCCTTGAATTTTTTTACAAGTTTGCTATTTTTATTCGTGGGTGTCCTGTTTACATCCTGCCAGAAAGAAGAAATAGACATCATAGATGAAACTCCAGGAGACGCAATTACACTTGAAACTCCTTTGACTAATCTTCTTCTCAATACTACTCAAAACAATGGAGGTATTGATGATTTTATTGATGGTTCACCTTGCACTTCTATACAGTTTCCTTATCAGGTGATTGTAAATGGGCAAACGATAACGATTGAAAACGAATCAGACCTGATCAATCTGTCAAATACTTCTGCTGCTATAACCATCATTTTTCCGGTAACTGTAGTTTTTGAAGACTTTTCTACTTTGGTAGTAAATAATCAAGAAGAATTAGACGCTTTAGCTCAAGTTTGTCAATCGATTGGTGAAGCCATCAATTGTATTGAACTGGTTTATCCAATTACGCTTTTTATCTACAACTCCAATAATGAACAAACCGGAACAGTTGTGGTGAACTCTGATGCTGAACTTTTTAATTTACTGTCATCTTTGGATGAGGGTGTTTATGTAGCAATAGAATATCCAATTTCTGTAATCCTTGCAGACGGCAGTCAAGTTACTGTGACCAGCAATGCACAGCTAGAGGGACTTATTGAGAGTTGTGAAGATACACTTCCAGACCCTCCATCCCCTTCAGAACTAGAAGCTATTCTCACTACAGATAGCTGGTTTGTTTCTTTTTTCTTTGATGATGAAGATGAAACCTACGAGTTTGCCGGTTTTGAATTTGTATTTAATACAGACGGTTCTGCAACAGCATCTAATGGTGTAATCAATGAACCCGGAACCTGGTCAATAAGTACTTCAAGTAGTGGTAATCTAAAGCTTATACTTGACTTCGGAGATGAAGACCCACTTGATGAACTGGATGAAGACTGGCGAGTCCTTGACTTTTCCAATGAGCTTATAAGGCTTAAAGATGATGATGATTTGTTGTCTTTTTCAAGAACACCCAATACAGGAGGCAATAGTGGTGATGCCCTTTTGTTAAGTGATACAATGATTGATGGAACCTGGTTTGTGGCTTTGTATCTCGATGATGGAGATGAAGACGAAACCTCAAACTACGACTCTTTTAGCTTTGACTTTCAGTCAAATGGTGTAGTGATTGCATCAAATACATCGGTAAGTCTAAGTGGAACTTGGTTTATCACTGGAACTGATGACAACCTTAAAGTTATTCTAAACTTTTTTGATGTCTATCCACTGGATGAACTGGATGAGGACTGGCAGGTTTTAGAATTTCAGAACAATCAAGTAACACTTGCTGATGATGACGACGATGATGCAGATATTTTAGTATTTGAAAAATTTTAACCTTAAATAATAACCCAATTTTATGAATATCAAACACCTTTTCAGTATTTTTTTAATGCTCACTATGAGTCTCCCACTAATTTCTTGCAGTAGTGATGATGATTCAAATTCCGGTGACTCAGCGACAGTAATTGCTCAGCTTGAAACTTCAATAAAATCTGGCACTTGGCGTGTTAGTAATTTTGTTGAAGACGGTAACAATGAAACCAGTGATTTCAATGGATATGTTTTCACATTTAGTGATGCAGGAACTGTGGTGGCATCAAACGGAGCAAACACATTTACCGGTACTTGGGTGACCAGTTCCGGAAGTAGCAGTAACAGCGGTTCTAACCCAAAATTTATTTTAGAATTTAACGTTTCAGACGGTCCTTTTGAAGAACTAAGTGAGGACTGGCGCATAGAAAGTTCTACAAACACAAAAATTGATTTAAAACACGTGAGTGGTGGCGATGGAAGTATCGATCTGCTAACTTTTACAAAGATCTAGTTTTCCCCCTTTTTTATCCCCAATTTGTTAGTGTCAAGTCCCTTTTCCTTGTGGTGAAGGGGCTTTTTTTTAGAAGAGTTGTTTGGGTTTTTGTTTTCCATTGGGCCTCTTTTATGGATAATCAAACCGTTTAGGAAGTTGCGTAAAAACTGATCACCACATTCCATATATTTGGGATGGTCTTCTTTTCTGAACAAAGCGCCCAATTCAGATTTTGAAATTTGAAAATCAACAAGTTTCATTATGGCGACAATGTCATCATTGTTGAGTTTTAAGGCCACTCGCAGCTTTTTAAGGATGTCGTTGTTTGTCATTCAATAAATTTTTATGAAAGGTTCTGTTTAAACGGGCTATAAAACTAACCATTATTTTTTTGTAAATTTGGTAAAAACAAAAAACTATGAAATCTTTATTTTTACTTTTTTTTCTTTTCGTATTTAATACACAGCTTTATGCACAAGATACTTTTTCGATCATAGCCGTTGACCCTGTTACCGGAGAAATTGGTTCTGCAGGTGCTTCTTGTGTAACAGGAGTGGGGGCATCCGGAATTATAGATATTATCACTAAAATTATTCCGGGGCGGGGAGGTGTGAATTCTCAAGCATGGGTATGTATTCCCAATGTCAATCTAAACAATGCTATTGACCAGATGGAAAACGGTGCAAGTCCCTCAGAAATTATTGATTGGTTACTCAATAATGATGCCTGCTCAAGTCAAAACTTCAATCCGGAGTACAGACAATATGGTATCGCAGATTTTGACCCTGAAGGAAATCCACGGGTTGCCGGTTTTACAGGAAGTCAGGCAGATGACTATAAAGAGGATCGCCAGGGAGCCACCTTTAGTGTTCAAGGAAATATTTTATTGAATCAAACAGTCATTGACAATATGGAGAATAACTTCAACAGTACAGAGGGGACTTTAGCTGATAAATTGATGGCGGCTATGCAGGGTGCCAATCTACCCGGAGCCGACTCTCGCTGTTTATCCTCAGGAACCTCATCAACAACTGCTTATTTATTGGTTTACAGACCCGATGACGACCCATCAGATCCATATCTTCGTCTTAATGTGGGGCAACAAGCACCGGGAATTGAACCGATTGATCTTCTTCAGGATTTGTATGATTCTTTTTTGAGTGCCGGTGATTTTACGCTTTCATCTCAAATACAAATTTTTCCTAATCCCGCGAGTAATTTTATAAACATCACACTGGCTTCAGGAATTGTTATTGATAAATTAACTGTTCTTAATTTAGAAGGAAAATCAATCAACTTTACCCTCACAGAGGCATCTGCTTCAAAATTGGTTATAGATACAGAACCATTTTCAGCAGGTATGTATTTTCTAAATATAGAAACCGATCAAGGTAATGTTACATTTAAGTTTTTAAAGAAATAGAACATTACTTTTTATACAAAGCTTTTCCGGCTTCTTCATATTTATCTCCTTGAGTCCAAAAAGGGGTTTTGGGATTGTTTGCAATAAGTCTTCCGGCGAGCACATAAGATTTAAAAAATTTGACCAAATAATCATAATCTATGGTGTGGGCTTCGTCATTTGGTTTGTGATAGGTTTCTGTTACTTGTCCATCAAAAGATCTAAAGCCCATTGAAAAGGTGGGTGCAGGAATTCCTTTTCTAGCAAAGTTGACATTATCACTACGTTCAAAGAGGTTTTGCTCAGGTGCTGGGTCGTCAATGGCTGTTAAACCAAAAGCTGTTGCAGCTACTTTTATGTCATTTTCGGCAGTAGTTCGGCCCAGTCCAAAAACCGTAATTATTGAGGTGTCACTATAACCGGCGTTATCACTATTGAAACAATACACCATTTTTTCCAGAGGAATGAGTGGATTTTCAACATAATAGTCGCTTCCATGCAACCCCATTTCCTCACCGGTATATAAAATAAATAAAGCACTTCTTTTTGTGGGGTGTTTGGCTAAATTTTCAGCCATACTTAAAACGGTTGTAACTCCCACAGCATTATCTCTCGCACCATTGTATATTGAGTCTCCGGTAGCATCAGGAGTGCCAATGCCCACATGGTCATAATGACCTGAATAGATGATGTATTCTTCTTTCAGTTTAGGGTCTGTGCCTTCAATCATCGCGACAACATTGCGGCACATGATGGTTTGTTCTTCAATACCAGAAATGGTTATTTTGGCAAAATTACTGCGTTTAGAAGCAAGTGAATTTGCGGTTTCATTATTGAGGTCAATCGACCAGATATAATTAAAATCATCTTCTTTATCTTCATTGTTTTGAAGTGTCATACGGCTTTCGCCGAAAGCATTTTCTATATAACTCCAAACAATAGGATTGATATTAGCTAGCTCTACCACCCCTTTTGCTCCATTCTTTTTAGCGAGATCTCTCTTTTCTTCCATCAATCGAAACATATCCTGTGGACTAGATGCTGTATCACTTCCGGCTTTGATATAGACCAGTTTGTCGGTGACATCTTGTCCCACATAGTCTTCTTCCAATCCAAAATTAAGGTAAACTGCGGCACCATCATAATTAAAATTTTTGCCTCCAATGGGGATAGGAGCTGCTTCAACTTCTTCACCATTTACAATAAGACTGCGCGTTGTGGCAGGAGTGGTTTTTGTAAAAGGTACATCCTGAAAAAAACCATTTGCCCCGGGAACAGGTTTAGCACCATACGCCCGAAATGTATTTGCAAGATATTGCGCAGCTATTTTGATTTCATTTGTTCCGGTGGCTCTGCCTTTGAGTTCGTCACTGGCAAGGAAATAGATATGCCCTTCAATTTTTTCTTTAGTAATGAATGAGGCAGCCAGTTCTTTGTCTGATTGTGCAAAAATAATTCCGGTAAAAAGTAATAGCGTGAAGAGAAACGTATTTTTCATAGATTTGAATTTAATTCATTATATGTTGTAAAAATTATACAACTGTTACAAAGAAACAAAATCTATGGGACTTGGTTATGTTTAGATTTTATTTTAATTACCAAACTCAAAAAAGAAAAAAACCACAGCAGCCCATTCTTTCCTTATCCCTTTTGCATAGCCAATAGTGCTGTAGCTACTGTTTTGAACAGTACCGTCCTCTTTAATATATCCAACAGTTGAATAACTGCTGTTTTGAACAGTACCATTTTCTTTGACATAACCCACAGTGCTATAGCTGCTGTTTTGAATGGTTCCATCATTTCTAATATAGCCAATCGTGCTGTAACTGGAGTTTTGAATGGTTCCGTCATTTCTTATATAGCCAACGGTGCTGTAGCTGGAGTTTTGAATGGTGCCATCAGTTTTTATATAACCTTTGGTACTATAACTGGAATTTTGAATGGTTTGAGAGTTCACTCCCTGAAAAATTAAGATGCATAAAGCAATGAGGAATAGTGGTTTCATGGTTTAGATTATTTTGTGATTTAATAAAACCATATCAAGGACTTTGCCAAAAAAAAAATACCCGCGCATCTACCTAACGGCAGAAAGGGGCAGGTGTTTTTTAAAAATTTAAAGTACCCCCCTATTGGAGGGGGCTAAGGGGAGACTTATTTCTACTTGATCATCTCATAACTGCGTTTTATAAATGCAGTCAACTCTTCTCCTTTCAAAAGGTTTTGAGAAAGTCTCGCTAAGTCCAGTGCTTGATTGACCAAACGTTCTTTTTTCTTTTGAGTTTTAGTATTGAGAATTTCTGAAATTAATTCGTGATTAGTGTTTACCACGAGGTTGTAAATTTCGGGCATGTTTCCCATTCCAAACATACCACCACCACCGGTTTGGCTCATCTCTTTCATTCTTCTCATAAACTCAGGTTGGGTGATGATAAATGGGCTGGCATGACTATCCATCGCTTCCAGTTGCACATTGAATTTTTGTTTTGGTACAATTTCTTCAAGGGTGGTTTTAAGGGATTCCTTTTCTTCTTCGTTTAATTTGGAAATAATTGCATCTTCTTTTTTGATTAGGTTGTCAATGTGGTCACCGTCCACACGCACAAAGCTAACTTTTTCTTTTTCACTCTCCAGTTTTTGGATGAGGTGTGCCACGATAGGAGAATCCAAAAGCAATACCTCATACCCTTTTTCTTTTGCAGTAGCGATATAAGCGTGTTGTGCGTCCTTATCTCCGGCATATAGAATAACGAGCGTGTCGTTTTTGTCTGTTTGTTTGTCTTTTATTTTCTCTACCAATTCATCATAAGTGAAGTAAGTGCCATCAACGGTGGGGTATAAGACAAATTTCTGGGCTTTTTCAAAGAATTTTTCTTCAGAAAGCATACCATACTCTATCACGATTTTAATGTCGTCCCATTTCTTTTCAAAGTCCTCGCGGTTTTCATTAAATAAGGAGTTTAATTTATCTGCCACTTTGCGGGTAATGTAGCTCGAGATTTTCTTTACAGCACCATCTGCTTGTAAGTAGCTTCTCGAAACATTCAATGGAATGTCAGGTGAATCGATCACACCTCTTAGCATTGTTAAGAATTCGGGTACTATGCCCTCCACATTATCTGTGACAAACACTTGGTTTTGATATAGCTGAATGCGGTCTTTTTGCATATTCATATCCTGACCCAATCTGGGGAAGTATAAAATTCCGGTAAGGTTGAAAGGATAATCTACATTGAGGTGAATGTTGAAAAGAGGTTCTTCAAACTGCATGGGGTACAACTCACGATAGAAGTTTTTGTAGTCCTCATCTTTAAGGTCTGTGGGTGTTTTTGTCCAGGCAGGGTTGGGGTTGTTAACGATGTTATCAACTTCTTGAGTGGGAGCTGGTTCGTCTTCTTTGGCTCCATCCGGCTTCGGTAAAGTTTCAGTGCGGGTGCCAAATTTAATAGGTACCGGCATAAATTTGTTGTATTTGGTTAACAAACCATTAATGCGGTTTTCTTCTAAAAACTCAGTGTTGTCTTCTGCAACGTGAAGGATAATTTCTGTACCTCTTTCTTTTTTATTGTTTTTTTTGAGGGTAAACTCGGGCGAGCCATCACAAGTCCAGTGTGCACCGGGAGCATCTGTGTATGATTTGGTGATAATTTCCACTTTTTTAGCCACCATAAAAGCCGAGTAAAAACCAAGACCAAAATGCCCAATGATTCCGGCATCTTTACCGTTTTTATCTTTGTATTTTTCAATAAATTCCTCAGCCCCTGAAAATGCAATCTGGTTGATGTATTTTTCAACTTCTTCCGCAGTCATACCAATACCTTGATCGACAATGTGAAGTGTTTTCTTGTCTTTGTCAATTTTTACCTCAATCAAGGGGTTGCCATAATCTACTTTGGCTTCACCAATAGAGGTGAGGTGCTTGAGTTTAAGGGTTGCGTCTGTCGCATTAGAAATAAGCTCGCGAAGAAAAATCTCGTGGTCGCTGTATAAAAACTTTTTAATTAACGGAAAGATATTCTCTACCGATACATTAATATTTCCTGTTGCCATAATATGTTCTGTTTATAAATGTTTTTAAAGCTATGGCAAAAAAAATACCAAGAGGGGAGAGGTGACAAGTTGGCACAAATTAATTGTTCATTTGCTTTAATGTATTTAAAGTGTTGAGGTTAATTTTTAGGATGTATTTTACATTTTATTTTTTACTATCTTGTTTTAAAATATATTTCAATGTTAAACAGAAGATCATTTATAGCAAAAACTGCTATTACTACTGGAGGCATTCTATTGGCTCCGTCCTTATTTGCTTTATCAAATAAGCAACAAAAAGTTGATGTAATTATAATAGGTGCCGGATTAGCCGGACTTTCTGCAGCATTAAATTTGAAAAAAAGAAACATTAGTTTTATAATTTTAGAAGCAGGAAATAGAATAGGCGGACGCGTGTTTTCTCACCAAATTAATTCTGACCTTGTTATAGAATTGGGTGGCGAATGGATTGGTGATTCCCATACTTCTATGCAACAATTGTGTGAAGACTTTGGACTCGAGTTACAAGATAATAGATTTGAAAGTCATTTAATTTATAAAGGACAGTATTCTCAACCGGGACAATGGAATTATTCTGAGGAATGGAACGCAAAGTTTGAAAAAATCTTAGAAGCTTATCCTGATTTAAGTGAAATAGAAAAAAATAAATTGGATCAATATGACTGGTGGCGATTTTTAGTCAATAATGGATGTAAAGGAAGAGATTTAGAATTGAGAGAATTGTTGGATAGTACTGATTTTGGCGAAAGCATTAGGCATGTCTCTGCGTTTGCAGCATTGGCAGAATATGCAGAAAGCAGTCCTTACAATGAAATGGATTTAAAAATAAAAGGAGGAAATGGGTTGTTAGCAAAACGTATTTCAGAAGAGCTGGGCGTGGAAAATTTACTATTAAATCATAAAGTTACTCAAATTAATCAATCAAATGAAGTAAGGGTGCTCTGTCAAAACGGTATTGAATTTACAGCAGCAAAGTTAATCTGTACGGCACCAACTTATGCGATGAGTAAAATAGAATGGCTGCCGTCTTTACCACAAGATAAAAAGGATGCCATAAACAGTTTACAATATGCTCGCATCAATAAACACGCTATGTTGTTTAATAATCGCTTTTGGAAAGTAGAGAATTTTGATTTAGTTTCAGATCAATTACCGCATTATTTCTACCACGCAACCAAAAATCAACCCTTTGAAAAAGGGGTATTAATATCTTATAGTATAGGAGATAAAGCGCCTGTTATTGCAAATCAAAGTGATGCTTGGATGGCAGCTCAAGTTCAAAATACCTTGTCACCCCACTTTGGGGATGTAAAATCGATGATTGAAAAACAAATCAATTATTATTGGGGCGAAGATCAATATTCAAAAGGGGCTTATGCGCTTTATGGAGTAGGTCAATGGTTTACATTGATGCCCATTTTAAAAAGGCCTTTTTTAAACACTTTTTTTGCAGGAGAACATATAGCTGATTGGCAAGGGTTTATGGAAGGCGCTGTCAATACCGGTGAAGAAGCTGCTGAGTCAATTTAATTATGGTATCAAATTATCAAATGTGCGACTGAAAATAGAACCATTAAATAAAAAAAGACCGCAAAACGGTAGAGGGCATGTACTGTGTTTAATTGATCGTAATTTCTTTTACAGGACAAAAATGGTATTTAATAAAACGAGAATATTATTAAACTCAAATTCTAAATAACTCCTGAACACATTCATCTATAAACTATTATAAAAAAACTACCCTTGACAGATACATCAAGAGTAGTTTTTGAAAAGAAATAGGAATTCTTTATTTTACAATTAATTTCTTAATCTGAGTCACATTACTTTGTTTAATATTTATAAAGTACAATCCGCTGGAATAGTTTGTCAGGTTTAAAACTGCCGTGTTATTTCCATCCAGCGATAGGGTATTTGATTTGAAAACAATTTGACCTATCGTGTTTGTGATTGTTACTTCCATATCACTTTCTGGTGTGTTTTGAAAGCGCAGAAATACTTCATTTGATGCAGGGTTTGGATAGATAACAATTGGGTTGCTTTCACTGGTTTGTGTACTTAGAACTCCTTCAAGGTTGATGTTGTCTATAAAGGTGCTGTTTCCAAATCCATTTATATTTATAAACCTGAACTGTGCTAAATTTCCTAAATAATCTGCAAGGTCAACCTCTTCACTTCTCCAGTTTCCGGGAGAAGTGGGTGTCCAGTTTGTTGTGATGAAGTTTGGCATTGTAGAAAGATCCATTCCTTCTTTGAAATAGATTGTTGAATAAGTCTCACCACAATCGATGGAAACTTCAACACGCAATCCATCAGAGAAGTTATTTGAAAATTGGGCTTTTGCCAAATCAAATGACATCAATGCTGAGCTTGCATTTGTCAAATCAAAAATTTCTGTTTGAAAAATGTCTTCCTGTCCCGGAGCATTGTAAGTAAAGTTATTTATGAAACTTGTTGTTGAAAAATTGCCATCGCTACCAAGAATTTGTACTCTTTCTTCCCAAGTTGTTGCATCATCAGGATTGATAATGACCCAACCATTTGGAGGGAAGCCTACCGATTCAAAATCTTCAAGAAAATCGAGTGATGTGGCTTCTAAAGTTGCATAAAAATCCATTTCCTTCTCATTGTTTGAAGTATTTTGATCACCGGGATTTATAACCTCTACAGATAAAGTATATTCTCCAGCTACTGCTAATGAAACAGTAGTGTCAAACTCGTAAACAATTTGTTGACCGGAGTTTAAAGTTCCTGAAAACGTTTCTTCAACAGCATCCAGACCGCTTATCTGGTAACGCATAGTAAAATTACTTTGGGCATCAACACCGGTATTTACAACCGTTGCTGAAATGACTACAGGAGTATCATCACATACAAGATTAAAATCGCCGGGGTCATTATTTATAGAGAGTAAAGACATGTCATTAGCCAAAGAGCAATTTTGCAAACCACCAGAATAAAACAATGCATTGGTTCTTCGAGATTTCCAGCCCAAAGTAGCGTTCTTGGCGACAGCCGCAAACCAGATAGGGTCATCAGGATTGGTAATTGATATGGTTATAGAATTGGTGTTTGTAGTACCCACTACCTCCATATATTTTTCGCCTAAAACATAAAAATCGTAAGATTCTGCATTAGGGACAGCATTCCAACTAAAAGATGCATTTTCAGGACAAACTTGTGTTACTTGAATACCTCCCGGAAAATTAGCAATTGAAAAACTTGCATCACTTATATCTTGATGAACCCCGCTAGTGACTCTAATTAAAGCATCACCGGTAATTGTATTGGGTGTCGTCCAGGAAAAGATTCTTAAATTGCTATTTACGGTCGTTATTGTTGTCCAGCTTGCGCCGTTGTTTGTGGAGTATTCTAGTAAGAAGTTTTCTGTGGTGTTTGTTGCGTCCCAGTGAATGGCTTGTTCACCATTTGGTGTAAAGCTTTCTCCGCCGTTTGGATAAGTAACAACCAGCTGTTCAGTAATCACTTCATAAACAACAAAGTATTCCTGTGGGCCAAAAGGGACATTAAAACCGGTGATTTCGATATCATAATTTCCGGCAGTGGGATTGTTTATAAGTACTTGCTCCATATTGTTGAGTCTGTCAATACCATTTGTCGCAGGGGCGTCGAGGTTTGCAGGAATGGGAGTTGGATCAAGTATCCAGGGTAAAAGAGAATTTGTTGAGGGATCTTTTACTACCAAGTCTAAATCATTAACAAGAGCTATATTTGATCCTGCAGCGGCTGCCGGGTCATTCCAATAGACCATAAAGCGCACTTGTGATGTGCCGGCAGGAACATTAATTGTATGGGTGTTAGTAACTCCTTGAGAAATATCATCGCTTAGATACCTGCCATCTTGAATGAGTTTACCTGCTCTGTTTCCATTTACAATTCCCCATCCAAATTTAAAATCGGGTCCCACATTTCCATAATCGTTTGCTGTGTTTAAAAGGGTTGCTTTGATCAAAGCGGCAGGTGGGTGGTCGCCGCCATTCAATTCTGCATACAATTCATACAATTGAGCTGATACTCCTGCAATGCCGGGTGCGGCACCCGAGGTTCCGCCAAAAACCAAGTATTGGTTGTTCTCACTTGTTGAGTTTTGGCCTTGACCGTTAGCTGTGATATCTGGTTTAATTCTTCCGTCGTGTGCAGGTCCTCTACTGCTTGAGCCCACCAGTGAACCGTCAAAAAATACATTGGCAGTTGCAATGACATTTTTTCCTTGTTTGTGTCCTCCGGTGATATTTCCCCATTGGCTTCCTGCACCATATCCACAATTGTTATTGTTTGAATTTCCGGCAGAAAAGACATGCATTAATGAGGGAATCGTGTTTGATTGTAAATCTACGGTTCTGGCAGTGGTTGTATATCCTGTGTTACAGCCGTTGCTGTATGATGAGTTTGTTATTTGAACAATATCGTTGTTGATGTAGTTTTGTGTGGCAGCATCAAGAAATGTAGAAGCATAATTTGTAACAAATACATCTGCGCCTGCAGCCATACCTCTCATATCAGGGTTTAAATTTCCTGCTCCGGCCATAATTCCTGCAACACCATCACCATGAGTTTGACCAGTTCCACTGGCGGCACTGTTGTTAATTCTTCCCTGAAAATCAATATGAGGTCCCACTATACCATCATCTCTCACTAATACCCCCACACCAACACCGGTATAGTTGGTGCCAATGCTAGTTTGTGGGTCAAGACTGTTGGCTCTGTGTAAACTTCGTCCTCGGGTGTCGTCTTTGACATCAGGAGGAACGATTAATTCAATCCACTTTACAAAGGGTAGGTTTGCAAGTTCTTCCAGACAATTGTCTGGTATAGACAAATCAATTAAATGGGTATTTTTATATTGTTGCTTTACTTTAATTTGAAGGACTGCTAGTTGATCGATTACATATTGTACATCCACATTTTTGTGAAATTGTAAGGTTACTAAATAATTATCGCCATCCATAGCCCAAGGTTCAAAAGGTGGGTTTAATAATTCTTTAGAAATTTTAAAATTGGCTTCTACCGGAATTATACCTCTCACCCCGTTGTCTCTTAGAAAGCTTATTGAGGTGTTTTCAGGAAAGAAAAATAAATAAGTTTTATGAGGATAATAATCTAAGAGTTCAAGATTGGCACTTTTAAACCTGTCTTGAACCGTTTGATTTGGGGTTTCATAAAACTGAATCCAACCAAAATAGCCATTGTCAAAATGAGATTTTTGGGGCATTTGATTCCACTCAAAATTTTGAATGTTTTCAGGAAAATCAATGGTGGTATCCTGAAATTGTATCTTGTAATTATTTTGTGAAAAAGAGAGGTTAAAAACAAAAATAAGCGACAATAGGCTCCATATTTTTGTTTTAGACATAAGATAAAAGTACAATTTTTTCATAATAAGAAATTCATTTTAAAATGTTTAAGCTCCAAATATATTCATTTAACATTTATTATTTTGAACATTTTAGTTAAAAATGATACAAGAATACTTATCAATTATGTTTTTCATTCATTTTGTTGTTGTCTTTATCTTTAAGGTATTCCCTTTTACTATCTTTGTTGCCTGATGAAGAAAGAAATTCAAGATTTAGTAAATCAAGGAAAAATGCTCCCATTAATGGAGGAGTTTTATACCATTCAAGGAGAAGGCTTTCACAAGGGTACTGCAGCTTATTTTGTTAGAATTGGCGGCTGTGATGTTGGCTGTCATTGGTGTGATGTAAAAGAAAGCTGGAATTCAGATCTACACCCGCCCACAGCAATTGAACAAATCGTAAAAAATGCATCTTTTTATTCAAATACGATTGTTATTACAGGAGGCGAACCCTTAACGTGGAATATGAGCCCCCTTACGAGAAAGTTAAAAGAAAAAAATCTTCAAATTCACATTGAGACTTCAGGCGCCTATGAGTTGACGGGTGAGTGGGACTGGATTTGTCTTTCGCCAAAAAAAATAAAATTACCCAAAGATGAAATTTACCAAAAGGCAAATGAACTAAAAATGATTATTTATAACCAGGATGATTTTCGTTTTGCTGAAGACCAAGCTGCAAAAGTGAGTAAGCAATGCATTTTATACTTACAACCCGAATGGAGCAAGCGAGAAAAAATGATTCCCCAAATAGTGGATTATGTGATGAAGAATCCAAAGTGGAAAATTTCTTTACAAACCCACAAATACCTTAACATACCCTAGTTTTATTTTACTTTCTTGAATGGAACTTCAATAAAACGGTCGTCCCAACCAATCATAAGACTTACACCATCTGAATTTGGTTTGAATGCCATTGATAAAGATTCTATACTGGCAGCAGCTTTTTTTGAAGACACAGTTATTCGGGCTTCATCAAGTTTTTGATCATAATTGTAGGCGCCCCAGGCATTTATGTCGCAATTAATTATCACGACCCATTCTTTCTCATTAGGGATAGTATAAAGGGTGTAAGTTCCCGGTTCTATTGTTGTATTTCCAAACTTTAAAGGTTCATAAATTTCAAGTTCTGTAGCTTCATTAGCTCCTGTGCGCCATACTTTGCCATAGGGGACTAACTCACCAAAGATTTTTCTATTTTTCTTTTGAGGCCGACTGTAAATTACCCTTATGATGGGTGACATATTATCATTACGGGCAATATTTATGTCCATTGGGCTGGCATCAAGTTTAGGAAATTCCTGAGCTTTTACATCCAATGAAATTGACAGATTGAAACCGAAAATTAATAGTAAAACTGTAAACTTTTTCATTGATATTTTTTTAAATGGAAATTTTAGGAGAAACTCTTATAAAAATATTTTTAAGCAATATAACGATTCAATATCGATGAAATTATTTAAACAATGTTAAATAAAAATTGAGGTTATTGATTAGATAATTTTAATTTAATTTTCCACATAATTTTGTTAATAACTTGACACTTAAAAAGTGTGGTAACCCCTAAATTTACTATTGGTTTTGTTATATTTGCTCGTTAGGCTTTTTTAGTAAAATAAGAATCAAAAAGCATTTGAAAAATAAAAATTTCAACAAATAATTTATGAGCGAAGAATCAAAGAAAAGTTATGGCGCAGATAGCATTCAGGCGCTTGAGGGTATGGAGCACGTTAGAATGCGTCCTTCTATGTATATTGGTGATACTGGAATAAGAGGCTTGCACCATCTGGTCTATGAAGTGGTTGACAACTCCATCGATGAGGCTATGGGAGGCTATTGTGATAAAATAGATATTTGGATAGATAAAGACGGTTCACTTTCTGTTTTAGATAATGGTAGAGGAATTCCTGTTGATCTTCACAAAAAAGAAGGCGTTTCTGCACTTGAAGTTGTCATGACAAAAATTGGTGCCGGAGGAAAATTTGATAAAGATTCCTACAAAGTATCCGGTGGACTACATGGCGTGGGAGTTTCTGTAGTAAACGCTCTGTCATCTCATCTTAAAGCAACTGTATATAGAGACGGCAAAGTATGGGAACAGGAATACAAACTGGGAAAAACCCAATATCCAGTAAAAGCCGTTGGCGAAACCTCAGAAAGAGGAACCTTGGTTACCTTTACTCCAGACCCTAGTATATTTCAGCAAACAACAGAATTTAATTATGACACGCTTGCAGGAAGAATGCGTGAATTGTCATTCTTGAATAAAGGAATAACCATTACAATTACAGACAGGAGATACCCAAATGATGATGGGACTTTTGAAACTGAAATCTTTCATAGTGATGAAGGTTTGAAAGAGTTTATCCGTTTCTTGGATGGAAATCGAGAACCCCTCATAAAAGGTGTAATTTCATTAGAATCTGAAAAGAATGACATTCCGGTTGAAGTGGCTATGATTTACAACAACTCGTTTAATGAAAACTTACATTCTTACGTAAACAACATCAATACTCACGAAGGAGGAACACATCTCTCTGGCTTTAGAAGAGGTTTAACCACAACCTTAAAGAAGTATGCAGATAATTCCGGGATGTTGGATAAATTGAAATTTGAAATTTCAGGAGACGATTTTAGAGAAGGATTAACTGCAATAATTTCTGTAAAAGTAGCAGAGCCTCAGTTTGAAGGCCAAACAAAAACCAAATTAGGAAACAGAGAAGTAACAGCAGCTGTGAGTCAGGCAGTTTCTGAAATGCTTACAGACTATCTGGAAGAAAATCCTGATGATGCAAAAACCATCGTTCAAAAAGTTATACTTGCAGCCCAGGCCCGTCACGCAGCCAATAAAGCACGTGAAATGGTGCAACGTAAAACCGTAATGAGCATTGGAGGACTTCCCGGAAAACTATCAGATTGTTCTGAGGAAGACCCCACGGTGTGCGAAGTGTTTTTGGTAGAGGGTGATTCGGCTGGTGGAACGGCAAAGCAAGGCCGCGACAGAAACTTTCAGGCTATTTTACCCCTTAGAGGAAAAATACTGAATGTTGAAAAAGCCATGCAACACAAGGTTTTTGAAAATGAAGAAATCAGAAACATCTATACCGCTTTAGGAGTAACCATAGGAACAGAAGAGGACAGTAAGGCTCTTAACCTTTCAAAATTAAGATACCACAAGATAGTTATTATGTGTGATGCTGATGTGGATGGAAGTCATATCGCCACTTTAATCTTAACGTTTTTTTTCCGCTATATGCGCGAGTTGATTGAAGCCGGTCACGTCTATATCGCAACGCCTCCATTATATTTAATTAAAAAAGGAAATAAAAAGGCCTATGCATGGAATGAAAAAGAACGTGAAGCTCTCAATGCAGAATTTGGTGGAAGTGCTGCCATTCAACGCTATAAAGGTCTTGGTGAAATGAACGCAGAGCAACTATGGGATACTACAATGAATCCTGAGTTTAGAACATTACGACAAGTTACAATTGATAACCTTAGTGAAGCAGACCATATTTTCTCTATGCTAATGGGAGACGAGGTGCCTCCACGTAGAGAGTTTATTGAGAAAAATGCTATTTATGCAAATATAGATGCCTAAACAGTAAAGCAAATGCATTAACCTAAACCCTCATTTTTTTAAATGAGGGTTTTTTTATTTGAAATTAAATAGGGTTTTCATCGCTTCATATGTTATATTAATACACCCTACAAAATCAAAAAACAATAAAATAAAAACATCTTATTAATTCTTTTTATTTTAAATGTGAGCATTTCCATTGCTCAGAATCAACTCGAAGATCTTCTAGCCGCCGGAATCGAAGATGCACAGCGCTTTTCTAAGGGATATATAACCCCTGCTGCAGAGGGTATGATTTTTAACTTGTCAAACAGTTGGATTCAAACTTCTGAGGTTAAAAAACCACTAAAATTTGAAATCTCTTTTATTGGAAGTGCAACTTTTGTAAATGAAGAAAAAAGAAATTTCACACTCAATACTGCAGATTACAACAATTTATACTTTCGAGATGAAAGTGCAGTGAAAAATGTAGCAACAGCTTTTGGCGAAAACAATCCAAATGTTAGGGTTTATGCTGTCGTGACAGATGGTACTGGTCTCTTTGAAGAAGAAGTGGAATTCAATCTTCCTCAAGGTTTGGCATCAGAAAACATAAACTTTTTACCGGCAGCATTCTTACAAGCACGAATAGGAGTTTTTAAGGCAACCGAACTGAAGATTCGCTACTTCCCAAAAATAGATTATGAAGATGTAAAGACAGGACTTATTGGTTTTGGGCTGCAACATGAGTTTTCGCAGTGGTTTTCTCAAGACGACCTTTTACCGGTTGCGCTTTCAGGATTTATAGGCTATACAAACTTCAACGGGAGTTTTGATTTTACAGACAGTCAAATTATTGAGGGCAGCAGACAGCGCTTTGAAGTCAAACAAAACAATTGGTTATTTCAGCTACACGCCTCTACAAAACTTCCGGTGATTAATTTTTATGGTGGGCTTGGTTATGTTACCGGGACTTCAGATTTTGATGTGCTGGGAACTTATACAGTTAGAGCCGGGACTCCTTTAACAGAAACATCAAGTACTTTTGAAGATCCATTTTCAATTAACACTAAAGTTTCGGGCGTCAAAGCCACACTTGGAACACGATTAAGTCTTGCTTTTTTCAGTATTTATGGCGAATACAACTTCGCCGAATACAGCACCGCAAGTGTTGGAATTGGTTTTGGAATTTAACGCTTTAATTTTCAATTTTTTGCTGAGATATTTGTAATTTTGCACTTTCATTTTTAACTCTAAAACAATATCATATGAAAGTTACAGTTGTTGGTGCAGGAGCCGTAGGTGCAAGTTGTGCAGAATATATTGCCATTAAAGATTTTGCTTCAGAAGTAGTGCTTCTTGACATAAAAGAAGGATTTGCAGAAGGAAAAGCCATGGATTTGATGCAAACGGCTTCTCTTATGGGTTTTGATACAAAAATCACAGGAACCACAAACGATTATTCCAAAACAGCAAACAGTGATGTGGCTGTAATCACCAGTGGAATTCCGCGTAAACCCGGAATGACTAGAGAAGAATTGATTGATATCAATGCTGGTATTGTAAAAACTGTCTCTGAGAATTTAGTAAAATACTCTCCAAATTTAATTCTTATTGTGGTGAGTAACCCTATGGACACGATGGCTTACCTCGCTCACAAAGCAACCAGACTTCCAAAAAACAGAATTATAGGTATGGGTGGTGCATTGGACAGCGCCCGTTTCAAATACAGACTTGCAGAAGCATTGGAATGCCCACAATCTGACGTTGACGGAATGGTACTTGGAATGCACAGTGACACAGGAATGATTCCATTAACCCGTTTAGCAACAAGAAATAGTGTGCCGGTATCCAGTTTCCTTTCAAAAGATCGCTTGGCACAAGTGCTGGAAGATACTAAAGTGGGAGGAGCAACACTAACAAAATTATTGGGTACTTCTGCCTGGTATGCCCCTGGAGCTGCCGTATCTTCTATGGTTCACGCCATTGCCTGCGACCAGAAAAAAATGTTCCCTTGTTCAGTAATGCTTCAGGGAGAATATGGATTGTCTGACCTTTGTATAGGTGTTCCTGTTATTCTGGGTAAAAACGGAATTGAAAAAATAGTTGAAATACCGCTTTCTGATCAAGAACAGGAATCAATGGAAAAGAGTGCCGCTGCAGTTAGAGATGTAAACGGTCTATTAAACAAATAATCAAAGTTTTAAACTCCTTATTATAGGAGCATATAAAGATTAAAATTTCCAAATTCCAATACAAAATGTATTTTGGAATTTGGATTTTGTGTTTTGGAATTTAATCTGTTTTTAAAACTTAAAAAATAATTGTCATTTCCTACTGGAAATTCTATATTTGCACGTTTGAAAAAAACCAATAAAAAACATTTATACACCTAATATAACAAAGAATGCAAAACAAGGGACTGATTAAAGTATTTGCAATATTATTTGGCTTAGTGAGTATTTATCAACTTTCATTTACTTACATAGCAACCAAAGTTGAAGGAGAAGCTAAAGAATATGCAGCAAACAAAATTTCAAGTGATGTTGAAAACTATGTAGAAGTAAGAGATTTAGAGGAAAAAAAATACCTTGACTCTTTAGGGAGCAACCCTGTACTTCTTGGCATTGATTACAATGATGCTAAAGATAAGGAGCTCAACAAAGGTTTGGACTTAAAAGGCGGTATCAACGTGATTCTTCAAATCTCTGTTAGAGACATTCTTGTAGGTCTCTCTAATAATTCAAGAGACCCTGCATTCAATCAAGCTCTGGACAGGGCTGTAGAAATTCAAACTGAAGGGACAGCTACTTACCTCGAAGCATTTTTTAGAGCCTTTAATGAAATACCAGGCGAAAATCGTCTGGCATCACCGGATATTTTTGCCAATAAAACATTGAGCGAAGACATTCACTTTGAGATGACCAATGCTGAGGTACAAGCGGTTTTAAATAGAAAAGTTAATGAATCAATTGATGCTGCTTTTGAAGTTTTAAGAAAGCGTATTGATAAATTTGGTGTTACACAACCAACCATACAGCGTTTGGGTCAATCAGAACGAATACTTGTTGAGCTTCCGGGAGCAAGAGATGTACAGCGTGTACAAACACTACTTCAAAGCACAGCACAATTAGAGTTCTGGCATGTGTTCAAAATGGATGAAATGCTCAGTTTCTTATCTGCTGCAAATGAAACCGTAAAAGGGCTTCAACAATCTACAACAGAAACCCCTGAAGAAAGAGTAACAGATACAATACAAGTAGCAGAGGATGAAGATGATGTTTCAAAATTATTAGGTGGAGAGAAACTTGATAGTATTGTTGATGGTGTTATAGTTGACCCTATTTTTGGTAGAATTCAAGGGATAGGAGGTCAGGGAGGACCTGTTATTGCAACTTTTAAATTGAGAGATACTGCTGAAATTAACAGTTACCTGAGAATGCCTCAAGTAAGAGGGTTACTTTCACAAGAACAACGATTTGCAAAATTTGTGTGGGGTAAGCCCAATGTTAACCCGGAGACAGGTGAAGAAATCACAGATTTGTATGCTGTAAAATCAAATAGAGATAATCTTCCTCCACTCAGTGGAAACGTTGTCACAGATGCTACAAATGAGTTTGACCAAAGAGGGCAGCCGGCTGTGAGCATGCAAATGGACGGAATGGGTGCACGTATCTGGGAAGAAATGACCGGGCTTGCTTTTTCTCAACAAAGTCAAATAGCCATAGTACTCGATGACATTGTCTATTCAGCACCGGGTGTAACGACTGGAGCCATTGGTGGTGGTCGCTCTCAAATTACCGGTACTTTCACTTTAACGGAAGCTATTGACCTTGCAAACGTTTTACGTGCCGGTAAACTGCCCGCCTCTGCAGACATCATTCAAAGTGAAATCGTTGGTCCATCATTAGGTCAGGAAGCTATTGATAGTGGTATAAATTCATTCTTACTAGCATTGGTATTGGTTCTTCTCTGGATGATTTTCTATTACGGTCGCGCCGGAATCTATGCAGATATCGCCCTAGTGGTAAACATCTTATTTATTTTTGGTATTCTTGCCGGTTTGGGAGCAGTGCTCACACTCCCCGGTATCGCCGGTATTGTATTGACCATTGGTATATCAGTGGATGCAAACGTGCTTATCTTTGAACGCATCAGGGAAGAATTCTACAAAGGAAAAGCACAAAAGGATGCCATTAAAGATGGTTTCAATAATGCACTTTCTTCCATTTTGGATGCAAACATCACAACAGGTTTAACAGGTTTAATACTTTTAATATTTGGTACCGGCCCCATAAAAGGGTTTGCAACCACTTTATTAATTGGTATTTTAACATCGTTATTTACTGCAATCTTTATTACAAGATTATTTATAGAACGTTATACCGTAAATGGAAAACCACTCAATTTCTCTACGGCGGCTACAAAAAATCTATTTAAAAACTTAAGCATTAATTACCTTGGTAAACGCAAAATCGCTTACATCATCTCAGGATTCCTGATAGTACTTTCTTTAGGATCTTTATTTACTCAAGGTTTAAATCAAGGAATTGATTTTGTGGGGGGACGCACATATACGGTGCGATTTGACAAATCGGTAATTGCTTCAGAAATTCAGCAGGATTTAGCTGCTGTATATGGTACAGCAGAAGCAAAAACCTTTGGTGGTGATAATCAATTGAAAATATCAACTGCTTACAAGGTAGATGAACAAAGTGGCGAAGTTGATAATGAAGTTCAGGAATTATTGTTCCAGGCATTGCAACCGAACTTCCCCCAAGGATTTACTTATGAAGATTTCCTTAGTGATGATGATACCAAACAGGTTGGTTTGATGCAGTCCATGAAAGTGGGACCCACCATTGCAAGTGATATCAAACGTGCTTCGGTATGGGCAGTAACCGGTTCATTGATTGTGGTATTCCTCTATATATTGTTGCGTTTTAGACGTTGGCAGTTTAGTTTGGGTGCCGTTGCAGCTGTAATGCACGATACCATCATTGTGTTAGGTCTATTCTCAATCTTTAAGGATTTGATGCCATTCTCTATGGAAATCGATCAGGCATTTATTGCGGCTATATTAACGGTGATTGGATACTCGCTGAATGATACCGTGGTTGTATTTGACCGCATCAGGGAATATTTTAATGAAAACCCAAGTTGGAAACTATCTAGAGTTATCAATGCAGCTGTAAACAGTACAATCAGTAGAACAATAAACACCTCGTTCACAACCTTAATCGTGTTACTTGCCATTTTCATTTTTGGAGGTGAGTCCATCAGAGGCTTTATGTTTGCCTTGATTATTGGTGTGATTGTAGGTACTTATTCATCCGTATTTATTGCAACTCCGGTGATGTTTGATACTGTGAAGAAAAAAGGCATCGACCTTAAATACAAAGAAGAAGAAGTTGATGAAGAAGCTAAACCTACTAAGGCTTAAGCTCTTTATTATAGAATTTAAAATCCGTTTTGATATTGGTTCAAAACGGATTTTTTTATGAAAATACTTTAAGTTGATTTATATAATTTTCACTTTTAAGTAAATGTAGTTTTTGTCTGCGCAAATCAGCATTATCTGCGGGAATAAACATTCAAAATAAGCTCGCAGATTTTGAAAACCTCTGCATATTCATATTTAAACATATGTTTTTAACTGAACATTTTATTTATTAATCTACCCAAGATCCGGTATATAGTATAGTTAAAGGTGCTTAAGAACTAACAACTTACTATTTCTTAATTTTATTTACTTCGCTTTATTCCACTCAATACGATCTCCCTTTTCAAGACCCCACTTATCAGAGAGCCCGGCGTTGATTTCGAGTACATATTGAGTAGGAACTCCAGAGGGAAGTGATGTCGCATCATAGGGTTTGGTATTTTTCTGAAAACTCACGATTTTTTTGTTTTCGTCAATATAAATGATGTCCAATGCAATAGCAGTGTTTTTCATATAAAAACTGCGCACTTGCGCATCCGGAAAAATAAACAACATCGCTTGATTTTCTTCCATAGATTCCCGATACATCAGTCCCGTTTGGGTTTTGTACTCATCATCAGCAATTTCAATATCCAAAGTTTGTATGATATTGTCTGTATCTTTTTTTATGAGTTGCAATTCACCTTGTTTGGTGAAGGTAATTTCTGCAGTTTTGACAGCTTGTGATTTCTCAGAGTCTTTACAGCCCAATGCTATAAACAAACACAAAACACTTCCAAAAAAAAATCGATTCATAATTCTTTTTATCTAAATTTTCAATACTAATTTTACAACACTTCTTATCAGACACCTCCTACCTACTGCCCAATTCCTTTTTAGGCCTAAACATAAAATACAATCCTAAAAGTATAAACGGAATGCTCAACCATTGCCCCATATTTAAAGCCATTGTTTCTTCAAAATCTACCTGATTTTCTTTGATAAATTCAACAAAGAAACGCACTGTCCAAAGCAATACTAAAAAGAGACCAAACAAATAGCCTTGCTTTTCGCGTTTGCTGGTTTTCCAATAGAGAAACCACAATAATAAAAAGACAAGCAAATAAGCACCGGATTCATACAATTGGGTGGGATGTCTGGGAAAATCCTCTCCCAAAGCAGCAAAGATAACACCACTGTCAGTCCCTGTGGGTTGACCTATAATTTCAGAATTAAAAAA
>DAINOA010000015.1:0-31175 GCA_036735625.1 Planktosalinus sp.
GGAAAACAACCTCATCAAAAAATACCAGCCGCGCTATAATGTGATGCTAAAGGATGACAAATCCTATCCGTGGATTTGCATTAAAAATGAACGCTTCCCAAGAATTTTTCCAACCCGAAGAATGATCAAGGACGGCTCAGAATATTTTGGCCCTTATACCAGTATGAAAACAGTTCAGACCTTATTGGATTTAATAAAAGGGCTTTACCCGTTGCGAACTTGTAATTATGACCTTTCGCAGGAAAAAATCAATGCCGGGAAATACAAACTGTGCCTTGAATATCACATCGGAAATTGTCAGGCTCCCTGTGAAAATATACAAAGCGAAAAAGACTACCACGACAATATAGAAGCCATCCGCCAGATTGTGAAAGGAAATTTTAAAGACTCCTTGCAGCGTTTCAAAACCCAAATGAAACAATATGCTGAAAAACTCCAATTTGAAGATGCACAGCGACTTAAAGAAAAAATTGAAATCCTTGAAAATTACCAGTCAAAGTCCACCATAGTCAATCCAAAAATCAACAATGTGGATGTGTTTTCCATCGTGTCTGACGAAGATTATGCTTATGTCAATTTCCTTCAGTTGTCCTTTGGTTCCATCATTCGGTCACATACTTTGGAAATCAAGAAAAAACTTGCCGAGACAGACAAAGATTTACTTGAACTGGCCATAGTAGAAATAAGGCAGCGTTTTCATTGACTTTCAAAAGAAATTTATTTGCCCTTTCCCGTTTCAGTGGGTGAAGGAATTAAAGTGCATGTCCCTCAACTGGGTGATAAAAAAAGTATTATAGAGCTTTCCATTCGCAATGCAAAATACTACCGAATGGAGCGGTTTAAACAAATCAAAATCACAGACCCACACCGTCATGAAAACCGCATTATGGCTCAAATGCAGAAAGACCTTCGCTTGCCTGAAGAACCCCGCCATATCGAGTGTTTTGACAACTCAAACATACAGGGCTCCAATCCTGTTGCTGCATGTGTTGTTTTCAAAAACGGAAAACCAAGCAAACAAGACTATCGCAAATACAACATAAAAACCGTTACAGGACCCGATGATTATGCATCTATGGAAGAAGTGGTTTACAGAAGGTATAAAAGATTGCTCGATGAGAAGCAACCTTTGCCACAACTCATCATCATAGATGGAGGAAAGGGTCAGTTAAATTCGGCTTTAAAAAGTTTGGACGGGTTGGGCTTACGCCGAAAAATTGCTATTGTGGGTATTGCAAAAAGATTGGAAGAATTATTTTTTCCAAATGACCCAATTCCCTTATATTTAGATAAAAAATCGGAAACGCTGAAAATCATTCAGCAATTGCGAAACGAGGCGCATCGATTTGGAATTACATTCCACCGAAATAAAAGAAGCAATCAAGCGTTAAAAACCGAACTCGAATCCATCCCCGGAGTAGGTGAAAAAACCATCATTGACCTTTTGAAACATTTTAAAAGTGCCAAACGCATTTCTGAAGCAAGCTTTGGGGAAATCGCTGAGGTTGTAGGTCACAATCGAGCTAAAAAGGTAATTGAACATTACAAGAATATAAAATGAAAACCACGATTCTCATCTTAGCATCCCTTTTGCTCTCATGCTTCTCTTTTTCGCAAGAGCAGGAGGATGTCAAGGTGGGTCTGGTGTTGAGTGGCGGTGGCGCTAAAGGTTTGGCACATATTGGTGTTTTAAAAGTTATTGAAGATGCAGGTGTGCGCATCGATTATATTGGCGGAACCAGTATGGGCGCCATCGTTGGGGCTTTGTATGCCTCCGGTTACACGGCCAGAGAACTGGATTCCATTTTTCATGTAATTGATTTTGACGAATTGATTCAAGACAACATTCCAAGAGCGGCTAAAACTTTTTATGAAAAAAATGATTCAGAAAAATATGCGATTTCCCTTCCGTTTGATGGGTTAAAAGTATCTTTTCCAACCTCGCTGTCTAAGGGACAAAATTTGTTTAATTTAATTTCAAAATTAACCGGCCACGTAAGTGATATCAATAATTTTTCAAAACTCCCCATTCCATTTTTCTGTATGGCCACAGATGTTGAAAAGGGAACCTCTGTTCAATTAACCGAGGGCTATTTGCCACAAGCGGTATCAGCAAGCGGTGCGTTACCCTCAATTTTTAGCCCCATTGAAGTAAACGGTCAAATGTTAATTGATGGAGGTGTGACAAACAATTATCCGGTTGATGAATTGAGAAAAATGGGCGCTGAAATTATTATAGGAGTTGATGTACAAGACAGTTTACTATCGCGAGACAATTTAAAATCTGCGCTTGATATATTGGTCCAAATAAATAATTACAGGACCATAAGTGACATGAAAGAAAAACGAAAAAAAACAGACATATACATACATCCTGATATTAAGGAATTCTCTGTCATTTCATTTGATAAGGGAGAATCCATAATCAATGTGGGTTTTGAGGAAGCTTTAAATTATAGAGAAGAATTGGAAGAACTCGCTCAAAGACAAAAACATCAAGAAAAATTTAAAATTGAAAAAACCATTTCTGACAGTCTTCAAATAGATGTGGTTGAAATTTCAGGAACAAAAGACTATACCCGTTCTTATGTTTTGGGAAAATTAAAAATCAAAACACCCCTTCAAACAACTTATCAACGCTTTAGTGAAGGCATAAACAACCTGAGTGCCACAGGTAATTTTAGCCAAATTAATTATTTTTTTAGTGAAAACGAAAACAATGAAAATGTTCTAAGTCTTCAACTTGCTGAAACACGGTCAAGGGCTTTATTGAGGTTGGGTGTACATTATGACGATTTGTACAAAAGTGCTGCTTTGTTTAATATAACCAGAAAACGTTTAATTCAAAAAAACGATGTTGTATCATTTGATATGATATTGGGTGATAACATAAGGTATAATTTTGATTATTATATAGACAAAGGATATTACTGGAGTGTGGGTTTACGTTCACGTTATAACAAATTTAAAAAGAATGTCAATTTCAGTCTTTTTCCACCAGATATTGCAGAAACGATTCCATCTGTTGCAAATATTGAGGTGAAACATGAAGACCTTACAAATCAGTTTTATGTTCAAACCTTATTCAGGCAAATTTATTCACTGGGTCTTGGAGCTGAGCATAAAAGATTAAAATTTACATCAGTTACAATAGAAGATATTGATGAAAATGAACGTGCAGTTTTTGAAAATACAAATTATTATAGTGCTTATAGTTATTTAACTCTTGACAACAGAGACAATAAATATTTTCCTAAAAAGGGGGTTTTATTTGACGGAAAATTTAATTTTTATGCTTTTGCCACGGGGCTTAATAAAGATTTTGAACCTTTTTCAATTGCGAAAGCATCCCTTAGTTATACCTACAGTCCCTATTCAGACTTATCATTAACTCTTTCCTCTGAAGGTGGCTTCAAAATTGGAGGTGAAGAGACCGTTACTCTCGATTTTTTTGTAGGGGGTTATGGCTATAATACTATAAATAATTTTGTGCATCTTTTTGGCTATGATGCCATAAGTTTAAGAGGAGACACGTATCTTAAATCTTCATTAAGAGCAGATTATCAAATTTTTAAAAAAACCTATCTTTCAGCAGTGGCTAATATCGCCAATGTGGGCGACAAACTTTTTGAATCAACCGCCTGGATAGATCAAATTCCTCATAGAGGCTATGCCTTAGGCCTTACCAGTGATACATTTATTGGCCCCATTGAGCTTTTTTACTCCTTTTCAACAGAAACAAAACAAAGCCAATTGTATGTGAGTTTAGGCTTTTGGTTTTAATGAAATCTTAATAAAATTCTGTTATTTTTTTCCGATATTTGTTAGCTAAACAAGTCGATATGCCATTTTATCATCAATTAGGAAAAATACCCCCAAAACGCCATACGCAATATAGAAAACCCAATGGCGAATTGTATTATGAACAACTCTTTGGCACCATAGGGTTTGACGGTATGTATTCAAATATGTACCACATTCACAGACCCACACAAGTAAAAGAAATAAAAAATCAATACAGCGCTGCACCCAAGATTGTCAACCCAAACAACATGCAATCTTATAAGCTTTTTGGTTTTGATGTTGCACCAGAAAAAGATTACCTCGAAAGCCGAAAAATTGTAATGACAAACAGTGATTGCCACATCACTTTGGCTGCACCTCAAAATAAAACACAGGATTATTTTTATAAAAATACTGACTCAGACGAGTTGCTGTTCATCCATAAAGGTTCCGGCAAACTGAGAACCCTTTTGGGAAATCTGGAATTTAAATATGGTGACTTCCTGCTAATTCCCAGAGGCATCATTTACAAAATAGATTTTGATACCGAGGACAATAGGCTTTTTATTGTAGAATCCAGAAGACCCATTTACACACCAAAAAGATATAGAAACTGGTTTGGACAACTTCTAGAACATTCACCGTTTTGTGAAAGAGATTTAAGAAAACCCGAAGAACTCGAAACTTATGATGAAACCGGCGACTTTTTGATTAAAGTAAAAAAACGGGACGAAATTTTTGATATGGTTTATGCAACCCATCCCTTTGATGTGGTGGGTTATGACGGATATAATTTTCCGTATGCATTTTCCATTCACGATTTTGAACCCATAACAGGACGCATACACCAACCGCCACCGGTACACCAAACATTTGAAACAGATGCTTTTGTGGTGTGCTCTTTTGTACCTAGATTGTATGACTATCATCCGCAATCCATCCCGGCACCATACAACCACAGCAATATTGACAGCGATGAGGTGTTGTATTATGTAGATGGAGATTTTATGAGTAGAACTGGCGTAAAGCCCGGAAACATCTCACTCCACCCTGCCGGAATTCCTCACGGTCCCCACCCCGGCACTTATGAAGCTAGCATTGGAAAAAAAGAAACCAAAGAACTTGCCGTTATGGTTGACACATTTAAACCTTTAATGCTTACAGACGAAGCTATGAAAATAGCAGATAATAAGTATTACCAATCGTGGTTGTAAAAGCATCCTATCCTCCCCAAAGGGGAGGTTTTATAAAGGCTGAATTAAAAAGAAAGAGAATTGAAATAAATGTTTAATTAAAAAAGACCCCGTTATGTTCCCCCTCCTTTGGAGGGGGCTAGGGGGAGGACTTATGAGTAAAGATATAAAATCAGTTGACTACGGTCTCGAAAAGATATTTGAAGGTGCCCAAGATTTTTTACCCCTTCTTGGTACAGATTATGTAGAATTTTATGTGGGAAATGCCAAACAAGCAGCACACTTTTATAAAACCGCTTTTGGATTTCAATCCTATGCTTATTCAGGACTTGAAACAGGAAACAAAGAAAGAGCCTCTTATGTTTTAAAACAGGACAAAATACGTCTGGTGCTTTCAACACCCCTTTCCAGCAAGTCTCCCATCAACCAGCATATAATGAAGCACGGCGACGGTGTAAAAGTAATCGCCCTGTGGGTAGAAGATGCCACTGCGGCATTTGAAGAAACGACCAAGCGAGGAGCAAAAGCCTTTATGCAACCCACCATTGAAAAAGACGAAAACGGAGAGGTAGTTCGCTCTGGTATTTATACCTATGGAGAAACCGTTCATATTTTTGTCGAAAGAAAAAACTACAAAGGTGTGTTTCTTCCCGGGTATAAAGAATGGAAATCAGATTACAATCCAGAGCCGGTGGGGTTAAAATACATTGACCACATGGTGGGTAATGTGGGCTGGGGCGAAATGAACCAATGGGTAAAGTGGTATGAAGATGTGATGGGATTTGTCAATTTCCTTTCCTTTGACGACAAACAAATCCATACAGAATACTCTGCATTGATGAGTAAAGTGATGAGCAATGGCAACGGACGTATCAAATTCCCAATAAACGAACCTGCAAAAGCTGCAAAAAAATCACAGATTGAGGAATATTTAGATTTTTATGAAGGCCCAGGAGTCCAGCACATCGCCGTTGCAACAGATGATATCATAAAAACAGTTGCTCAATTAAAGTCAAGAGGGATTGAATTTTTACCACCACCCCCTCAAGCATACTATGATGATATCCCAAGACGATTGGGATCACATATGGAAATTATGAAAGAAGATATAAACGAACTTCAAAAACTTTCAATTCTTGTTGATGCAGATGAAGAGGGCTACTTGCTTCAAATTTTCACAAAACCCATTGAAGACAGACCCACCCTTTTCTTTGAAATTATTCAACGAATGGGTGCAAGAGGATTTGGCGCCGGAAATTTTAAAGCCCTTTTTGAATCAATTGAACGAGAGCAAGCGCTTAGGGGCACATTATAGTTTTGTAACAAAATCATCAAATTGACAGTTATTAAAGAAATGAATCATTATGGAACGACAATTGCACTATTGTGTTTAAACAATATCCTTTAAACTTATGAGAGTATTTTTGATTTTTATTTCGATTCTAGTAAGCCAACCTGTTTTGGGACAAAAAAGGGCTTTTCAAGATGGTGAGTGGTTTAAATTTAGGGTATCTTATTCTGGGTTTTTAACTGCCGGCTATGCTACACTTCAAGTTGATAATGCGATATTAAACGGCAAAGAGGTTTACCATGTTAAAGGTTATGGAAGAAATTCAGGGCTTTCAAGAATATTCTTTAAAGTAGAAGATATTTACGAAACATATATGGACAAGAAAAAGGATATTCCCTACAGGTTTATTAGAGATATCAATGAAGGAGGTCATACACGAGATATTATTGTTGACTTTGACCACACTAAAAATTTAGCACTTGTACACGACAGAAAAAGAAACACCAAAAACACCCATCCTTTCCCAAATGGTGTGCAAGATATGTTGTCAACATTTTACTACTTACGAAACAATGTTGACGCACGTAATCTAAAAGCAGGTGATTATACAGATGTAGATATGTTTTATGGAGACGAAAGTTTTAAGTTTCGACTCAAGTTTTTGCGTAAAGAACTTTTAAAGACTAAATTTGGCCAGATTGAAACACTGGTTTTTAGACCCTATGTAGAGTCTGGAAGAGTTTTTAAAGAAAAGGAAAGTCTAACTGTTTGGATTTCTGACGATGACAATAAAATCCCTTTAAAAATAGTTGCAGATTTGTCTGTGGGTTCATTAAGAGCAGAACTCGACGAATTCAAAGGTTTAAAGCATTCTTTTAAAATTTTAGGAAAATAATTAAATGAGTACAACTCCCAAAACAAGTGAATTAATAGAACAATTGGAAAACAAGTTTTCTAATTTGGGACAAGATTTAAATGTTCATTTGGAGGGACTTTTACACGGTAAACCTATCACATACTGGGACTATATTCAAACCGATGCCTTGCTTAATTTACAAATTCAACGCACCAATCTGCCTGACGAAATGGTCTTTATTATGTACCATCAAGTCAATGAGTTGTTGTTTAAAATGATTCTTTGGGAAATTGAACAAGTTGCTTTTAAAAAAAATCTTGACGCCCCTTTTTTCAGTTCAAAATTAATGCGCATCAGTCGGTATTTTGATATGCTTACCTCTTCTTTTAATATAATGAAAGAGGGTATGGAGGCAGTTCAATATATGAAATTTAGAACCACATTGACTCCGGCAAGTGGATTTCAAAGTGCTCAATACAGAAAAATTGAGTTTGCCTCTACAGAGTTAATCAACCTCATCGATAAACGATTTAGAGACAACATTGACAGGAACACCCCTTATGAACACGCTTTAGAACATCTCTATTGGCAAGCCGCAGGCAAGGATTATAAAACCGGCAAAAAATCACAATTACTCAAAGCCTTTGAAGAAAAATACCGTGTTGAATTTGTAGATTTCTCAGAAACTTACAATAAAAAGAATTTATATACCAAATTCAAAACACTTCCCGACGAAGTTAAAGCAGACCCAACATTAATTGAGGCGATGCGGCACTATGATTATACAGTAAACATCACCTGGGTGATGGCCCATTATGATGCTGCCAACCATTACTTAAGCGGTGGGGATTCTTCAAAAGTAGTAGAAGCAACAGGTGGAAGTGAATGGACAAAGTATATGCATCCCAAATACCAAAAAAGAATATTTTTCCCTAGTTTATGGTCTAAAGATGAAGTTGAAAACTGGGGAACAAACATTTAAAACAATAAGCCTTGACAAAATTAAGTTACCTCTCCTTCCTTTTCCTATTCATTATAAGCTGTAAAAACGACCCCAAAGGCGACTCAGAAATCGTTGAAACAGAAGTTCCAATACTCATCGAAGAATTTGGTTTCACCTTAAATGATTATCAGGTTATAAGAGACACTATAAAATCTGGAGAAACTTTTGGTTTTTTAATGGACAAACAAGGCGTTCCTGCAGCACAGGTGTTTTCCATAGTAAATAAGGTTAAAGACACTATCGATGTTGCCCGATTAAGAGCCGGAAGACCTTACACAGTTCTCAAATCAAAAGACACAACAAACAAAGCACAAGTATTTATCTACCAGCCCTCAAGAATTGATTATGTTGTCATCCATCTAGGTGATAGTATTTATTCATACAGAGGCAAATTGCCAATTTCTACAAAAAGGAGAATGGCTTCCGGAGTGATTACTTCCTCACTTTCTCAATCTATGGTTGATGAAGGTTTGAGTCAAGCATTGGTTCACGAATTGTCAAGCGTTTACCAATGGACAGTTGATTTTTTCAAACTTCAAAAAGGTGACAATTTTAAAATTATCTACAACGAAAATTACATAAACGATACCATTTATGCAGGTATTGAAAGTGTTGAGGCAACACTTTTAAATCATTATGGCAAGCCTTATTATGGTTTTCGGTTTATGACAGATAGTGTACAGGGAGTATCAGACTATTATGACGAAAAAGCAAACACACTGCGCAATTTCTTTTTAAAAGCACCTTTAAATTACTCCAGAATATCGTCCCGTTTTAGCCCCAGTCGTTTGCATCCGGTAACCAAACAAAGGCGCCCACATTTAGGCACAGATTATGCAGCACCTCATGGAACACCCATTGTGTCAACTGCAAATGGTATTGTAGAACGTTCAGGTTACACAGGAGGCAACGGCAATTATGTTAAGGTAAAACACAATAATACCTATTCCACTCAATACCTTCATATGTCAAAAAGAGCTGTAAAAAAAGGTGATAGGGTGAAACAGGGAGATGTCATTGGCTATGTGGGAAGCACCGGTCTGGCTACCGGTCCTCATGTATGTTATCGGTTTTGGTACAATGGCAAGCAAGTTGACCCTTATGCTATTGCACTACCCGCTGCAGAGCCCATAAAAGAAGAATTTAAGGATGCCTATTTTGAATTTATCAAACCGCTTAAAGCTGAAATAGACGCCATTCCTGAAAAAACAATTTCTCTTTAAACTTTTTTTATTTTCTTCCATTAAAGTTAATGAATGTCATTAATAATTTTCATTGTTAACAACCCTGTTAAAAAGTTTACTTTGCTTTAAATCAGCATACTATATTTTGAAATAACTTTGTTATGATTCTTGTTGTCATTATAACACAATCTTAACAATATGATAAGATGTTAATCTCTGTATTTTCTTTCTTTTGCATAAATTTTAACTAACAAATATAATTATGAAAAAACAACTACTCTTTTTATTTTTAATTGTAAGCTCACTTGGGTTTTCACAAGGTGTGGTGACCGGTAAAATTGTATCCGGTGACTCCAACCAACCCTTAGCCGGAGCAAACGTAATCGAAGCAGGAACCTCAAATGGTACCATCACAGACTTTGATGGAAACTTTACATTAAATGTAAGTTCAAACTCAGGAGCTATAGAAATCTCTTATTTGGGTTTTAATAGCACTAGAAAACTATTTTCTTTATCTAATGGTACTGCAAACCTTGGGTCATTTTCACTTCAAGAAGATGCAGATGCTCTCAGTGAAGTCGTTATTATTGGTAAAGGTATTATTGACTTAGCTGCAGATAGAAAAACGCCCGTTGCAGTATCAACAATTACAGCTGCACAAATTCAAGCTAAAGCATCTGGAAACGTTGAGTTTGGTGAAGCTATGAAGAACACACCTTCTATTTATGTTTCAAATCAAGCAGGAGGTTTTGGAGATTCACAAATATTTTTACGCGGTTTTGACCAAATAAACACCGCTTACCTTCTAAACGGTCAACCCATCAACGGAATGGAAGATGGTAGAATGTTTTGGTCAAACTGGTCTGGTATGTCTGACGTAGCCAATGCCATTCAAATTCAAAGAGGTCTTGGTTCTTCAAAACTTGCCATATCATCAGTGGGAGGTACAGTAAACATTGTTTCAAAAACTACAGATTCAAGACAAGGTGGTTTTGTAAGATTTCTTGCCGGAAATGACAGCTACTTTAAAGGAACTGCAAGTTACAACACAGGATTGAACGACAAAGGCTGGGCTTTCTCATTTTTAATGGATCACTGGCAAGGACACAGAAAATATGCTGAAGGCACTGCAGGTCAAGGTCAAAACTATATGTTCTCTGTGGGTTATAAGCCAAATGACAAACACGCCTTTAACTTCTTAATTACCGGTGCACCACAATGGCATGATCAAAACTTTTCAAACTCTCTTAATATCTACGAAGAATTTGGTGAAAAATATAACGGAAATAGTGGGTTCCTAAACGGTGAACGCAAATCTGAAAGAACAAATTACTACCACAAGCCAGTAGCAAACTTAAACTGGGATTTTGATATCAATGACAATCTTGATTTATCTACAGTTTTATATGCATCCTGGGGTCGCGGTGGTGGTACTGGTCCTTTTGGTAGAGGTTCAAATGTTAGAGATGAAAATAGACGAATCGACTGGGCTCAAATTATTGAAAACAATATTGAAAATTCAGAAAATGGAATTGGCAACTTTAATGATTCCAGAATCCTTAGAGCAAGTGTTAACAACCACGATTGGTATGGCGCACTTTCAAACTTGGGATATACAAGCAACAACTGGAGTCTAAATGTTGGAGTTGATGGAAGAACATATACCGGTGGCCACTGGAGACAAATTGTTGATTATTTAGGCTTAAACGGTTTTGAAGATAATAACAGAGTTTTAACTGAAACTTTTGAAGCAAACCCTTGGCAATCACTTTTCAATTTTGCAGATGAGTCAGACAGAATTGATTATGACTATTCTGAAACAATAAACTATGTGGGTGGTTTTGGTCAAATTGAATATGCAAATGATAGCTTTTCAGCTTTTGTTCAGGGCGCAGTATCAACCCAGAGTTTTCAAAGAGAAGGACGTTTTCCGGTTCACACAGATGGACTTGGTAAATCTGATAAAGTTTCAAAAGGAGGATTTAATGTAAAAGGTGGTTTGTCCTATTCATTTAACGACAATAATTCTGTCTTTGCAAACGCAGGTTTTTACTCTCGTCAACCTTATCTAGATAATATTTTTGTTGATGTAAGAAATTCAAACGAATTGGTGTCTCCGGAAATTGAAAATGAAGAAGTAACAGGACTTGAAGCCGGATATCGTTTTAAAAACAACAACTTGAGAATCAATGTAGATGTTTACTGGACAGAATGGGGTAATCGTTTTCTTGCCAGAGGGTTTCAAGACAATTCTGACCCGGAAAATACTGTTCAATTTACAGATCGTTTTACAGGAATCACACAAGTTCACAAAGGATTTGAATATGAAGTTGAATACCGTCCAGATTATGGAAATTGGAGATTTCGCACTTATGGTTCCATTGGCAACTGGGAATTTGACGGATCAACACCTTTCACAAGACAAAATGACGATACCAACGAGTTTGTAATTACAGACGGTAATGTTGACTTAACTGGTACAAAAATTGGTAATGCTCCTCAAACTTCATTTGGTTTTGGTGGTTCTATTGATATCATCGAAAATGTTTTGATTTTTGATGCAGATTACAATATTTATACAGACTTGTTTGGGGCTGTAAACCCACTAAATGTAATTGCTGCTTCTGAAGCTGGAGAAACGTTTCAGGCGCAGAGATTAGCTCCATATACGCTAGCTGACGCAGGTCTTACTTACAGGTTTAATTTTGGCGAGAACAGACTTGTTTTTAGAGCTAACGTTTACAATGTATTTAACTCAGCTTATGTTGGTCAAGCAAATGCATTTGGAGTCTACTTAGGCTTGGGTAGAACTTATAATGCAAGTTTAAGATATAATTTCTAAATTAAGTTTTAGAAATTTAATTTTTTAGTAAAACCACTTCTTAGAAACAAGAGGTGGTTTTTTCTTAAAATAAACACTATTTTTGTAATTCTTAAAAACAAATTTTATGGCTTTAGACAGAATTTTAGATGTACTCCACGGGTATTGGGCTTACTTAGTTCTTCTTGTATTATTACTTGCCTCACTCAATGCAATTGTAAAATACTTTTCAAACCAGCCCTTTGGCGCAAAGGATTTTAGAGTTTCATTATTTGGACTTATACTCACCCATATTCAAGTACTATTAGGGTTGTTATTATACTTTGCCCATCCCTCATTAGGCTTTGCTTCTTTTACCAGAGATGACATGACAATGGCAGACATAATGGGCGACAGTGAGATGCGATTGTTTGCCGTTGAACACCCTTTAATTATGATTATTGCAATTGTTTTAATAACAATTGGATATTCAAAACACAAAAAACAACTCACCTCAAAAGGGAAATTTAAAATGCTTGCCATTTTCTATACTATTGGCTTCATATTGATTTTAAGCAGGATTCCCTGGGATCATTGGTTGACTTCGTAAACAAAAAACTCCCGTCATTTCAGCGGGAGTTTTTTTATTAAATCGAACTGACACTACATTTAGTTTGACTCTTCTGATGCCTCTTTAATAAGCAATGTATACACCGGAAAGTGGTCACTGTAACCACCAGTAAAACCGCCATCAGCAAAAGCTCTGTATGGATAGCCCTTATATCTCCCTCGAGGATTTGCAAGATAAGGAGGATTATAAATGCCGGCTCTATAAAACTGATAGGTTGAAAAATCTTTACTCAGTAATCCCGCAGATACAATCATTTGGTCAAATAAGTTCCAGCCATCACGCCAAGCTAAAGTTCCTAGTCCACGTCTGTGCATATCTTCAAATGGATTGAAAAGATCTTTGATATTTACCTCTTCTCTATTGGATTTCGTTTGAAGTACTTTTTTAATGCTGTGGTTTGTGGGATCATCATTAAAATCACCCATATTAATAATTTTTGCATAAGGATCAATAGCGTGTAATGAATCTATAATCTTTTTATTTAATTCAGCAGCCTTGATTCTGTTTGGTCTGCTCCTTGCTTCACCACCACTTCTTGAGGGCCAGTGATGCACAATAAAATGAATTTTATCTCCGTCAAGCAACCCACTAACAACAAGCTGATCCCTGGTATAAATACGCTGATTTGGGTCATTATCTCTGTAAACCTCCAACTCTCTGCTTTGTGTATTTGTAGGCACAAAAAGCCCCTTTTTGTATATAAGTGCAACATCGATACCTCTTCTATCCGGTGAATGGTAGTGAACAATTCCATAATCACTTGAAAGCAACGCTTTTTGGTTGACGAGATCCTCAATGACCGCTCTGTTCTCAACTTCACAAAATCCAACAACAGCGGGAGTAGTACCTGTCACATCGGCACCAACTTCAGAAATTACTTTTGCCACATTCTTTACCTTAGCATCATATACCTCTTGAGTATAATAAGCATCTGCTCTGGGGGTTCTGTCGTGGTAAACGGTAAATTCATCATCTTCAAGAGAAAACAGGTTTTCAACATTGTAAAACGCAATTGTGTTTACTTTATACGTCTTCTTATCTTGACTAAATGAACTTGAATTGATGGTAATAAAAGCAAGTAAAACTAAAATTTGTAATTTTATCATTCTTAAAAATATTAATTAATTGTAAAGCCTGGAGCAAAACTTGCGCCAAAGGTAAATAATTCATTTAAATAATGTAATTTTGCCCCGCAATTATAATGATTTCTTAATCTATTCAAAACCAATTACTAATGAAAAAACACACATTAACTTTTCTGTTCTGCATTTTTGTGATGAGTCTTTTACAAGCACAAGAAGCAACAGTAAAAGGTAGAGTGATTGAAACCAATTCTAGTGAACCCATTCCAAATGTTCAGTTAAGTATTGAGGAAAGTATCTACAGTACAACAACTGATGCCAATGGTATTTTTACTTTTACAGATTCAAACCTTCCGCTTGGAGAACAAATTCTTTTAGTTGAAAAATCAGGTTACATCACTTTAAGATTTCCAATCACCATTCAAAGTGGTGGTACAGTCAACTTTGACCCCGTTTTAATGGAGATTGATTTTACAAATGCACAATCCCAGATCGGGGTTATATCGCTTGCAGATGATGAGCTCGATGATGATGATGGAACATCGACAAACGTTTCAGGTCTTTTGCAAGCATCAAATGATGCCTTCCTTAATGCCGCTGCTTTCGACTTTAGCGCAACTTTCTTCAGACCTCGAGGGCTAGACAATGCCAATGGAAAAGTGCTTATCAACGGCATTGAAATGAACAAACAATTTGACGGAAGACCCCAATGGGGTAACTGGGGTGGTTTAAATGACGCTCAAAGAAACCGAGATTTTTCAATGGGTCTTACACCCAATGATTACGCCTTTGGCGACCTTGCCGGAACAACAAACATAGTGATGAGAGCTTCACAATACCGCAAGGGAGGTCAAGTCTCTCACGCTTTTGCAAACAGAACCTATCAGGGAAGAGCAATGGGTTCATACAACTCTGGTGTTACAGCAAATGGATGGGCATACTCTGTTCTTATTTCAAGACGTTATGGAAATGAAGGCTTTATTGAGGGAACACTATATGATGCTAATTCTTTCTTTGCCTCTGTTGAGAAAATAATCAATCCAAGCCATAGCTTAAATTTTTCAGCATTTTATACACCAAACAGAAGAGGACGTTCTACAGCGATTACTCAGGAAGTTTATGATATAAAAGGAAACCAATACAACCCCTTCTGGGGAATCCAAGATGGTGACATAAGAAATGCCCGAACCAGAGAAATTGAAGAACCGGTAATTATGTTAAATCACTATTGGACAATCTCAGATAAAACCAGACTAAATACAAACCTAGGGTATCAATTTGGAAAAATAGGAAATTCAAGAATTGACAATAACGGAACAACATTAGTGACTGTTAACGGTCAAGACACCTATATTGGAGGGGCAAGAAATCCAGACCCAAATTACTATCAAAGAATGCCCAGCTACTTCTTAAGGTTTGAAAATCCTACTGCAAATGATTATCAAAATGCTTATCTAGCAGATCAGGAATTTAGAAACAATGGGCAATTTAATTGGGAAAACCTATACTTAGCAAACCAAATTGCTACAAATGGTGGAAAAAATGCTATCTATGCACTCCAAGAAGACCGCATTGATGACACTCAAATAACAGCAAACACAATATTAAACACAATTCTCACCAGCAATATCACACTCAACGCCGGCTTGAACTTTAGATCCTTAAAAAGTGAAAACTTTGCAAGTATTAAAGATTTACTTGGTGGGACAGGCTTTCTTGATATAGACTCTTTTGCTGAAGATACAATTGATGTGGATGCCGGAGATATCGCTCAAAGCGACTTGAGAAACAGAAACCGAATTGTGCAAGAAGGTGACCGTTATAAATACAACTATGAGATTGACGCAACAGTTGCCGGCGGGTTTGCACAAGCCCAATTCAAATACAGAGCAATTGATTTTTATGTCGCGGCTCAGGGTTCACAAACATCCTATCAGAGAAACGGTCTTTTTGAAAATGGGTATTTCCCGGGAGAACGCTCATTTGGGAAAAGTGAAAAACTCGACTTTACAGATTTTGGCGCAAAAGGTGGAATTACATACAAAGTAACAGGACGTCACTTGATTGACTTCAATACTGCCTATATGACTAAAGCACCGGGCATAAGAAACTCCTTTTCAAACGCCCGTCAAAACAACGATGTCGTTATTGGTGTTGATAGTGAAAAAATTCAATCTGTTGACTTGAGCTATATATACCGCTCTCCTATTATTAAGGCAAGATTAACCGGTTTCTACACAGGTTTTGAAGATGCAACAGAAATTGGATTTTTCTTTACCCAATCGTTTCAAGGACAAGGTTTTAATAACGATGCCGCTTTTGTTCAGGAGGTAACTACCGGAATTGAAAAAAGACACCTAGGTGGTGAGTTTGGGATTGAAGCGCAGGTAACGCCCACAATCAAATTGAAAGCTGCCGGTTCTTTAGGACAGTACATATACAATAACAATCCAAACATTTATTACACAAGTACAGATTTTGATGGACCCAAAACATTTGGTGATGGCACTACAAAACTTAAAAACCTCCATCTTTCAGGTGGACCGGAACAAGCTTATCAATTAGGCTTTGAATACAGAGACCCAGACTTTTGGTGGGTAGGCGCAACAGCAAACTATTTCTCAAATGGATATGTCAACGTAAGCAAACTAAGAAGAACAGATGCTTTTACTACAGACACAGATGGTTTGCCTTTTAATGACTTTGATGAAAACATAGCAAGAGAACTTTTACAACAAGAACAATTTGACGATTATGTTCTAGTGAACATCGTGGGAGGTAAATCCTGGAGAATCAACAACTATTTTGTCGGCTTTTTTGCAACCATAAACAATGTTTTCAATCAAGAATTCAAAACCGGTGGTTTTGAAAACTCAAGAAATGCAGATTACAGAAAACTGGTTGAAGAGTCAAACAGGGATACACCTATTTTTGGTTCCAGATACTTTTTCGGAAACGGAACTACTTACTATATAAACGCATATTTTAGATTTTAATAAAAACCTTATAAATAAATTACAGATGAAAACGATGAATTTTAATAAAATAGTAATGGTGCTTCTCGCTTTTGTAGTTGTCACCTCTTGTGTTAAGGATGATGACTTTGACATTCCAAACTTAAACATTGAAGAGCCTAATATAAACCCTGCAGACATCATTGAAATTGGTGCAGTAGCAGGTGAATTGGCACAATCTGAAGAAGATCAGGTAACTTTCAGTGAAACCGGAAAATATATGGTTGGGTATGTAATTTCAAGTGATGAAGGAGGTAACTTCTTTAAGCAACTCATACTTCAAGACAAACCCGAAAACCCAACAGTAGGTATTAAAGTACTTGTTGATGTAAGCCCTCTTTTTGTTACTTATGAAGTGGGAAGAAAAGTATTTATCAAACTTGATGGCTTGACTGTTGGCATATCAAATGGTGTCCTAGCTCTTGGTGTAAGAGGAGGAATTAGACCTGAAAGAATTCCATTTCCAAATAGAGAAGAACATATCTTACGCTCCTCTGAAATTGCTGAAATAGTTCCTAAACCATTAACTATTGAACAATTTTCTACGGCAAATACAAATCTAATGATTAGACTTTCTGACATGCAGTTTAACCGAAATGAGCTCTCCAAAACATTTGCAGCAGAACCAGGTGACCAATTTGACGGAGAACGCATCATCGAGAGCTGTGCCAATCAAGCCTCAGTGATATTAAGCACAAGTACTTTTGCCAGTTTTAAAGGCGTAACAGTACCCGCAGGCAGAGGAACAATTGATGCTATTTTAACACGTGATTTCTTTGATGAGTTTTACACCATTTACTTAAATGACCCTACCACCCTCAATTTTGATAGCCCTGAAAGATGTGACCCTGATATTATTGGTTGTGACGGTCCCTTTGGTGGCCCTGATACCCTCTTTACTCAAAATTTTGAATCTATTTCAAATATAAATGAATTGACAGATTGGGTAAATGTTAATGTGAGTGGCGGTAACACTCGATTTGTACTAGGCAACTTTAGTGGTAACAATTATGCTCAAATCTCAGGATTCAGCTCTGGGGAGAGTGAAATTGAAGCTTGGTTTGTATCTCCTGAAATGAACTTCGACACATTTACAAGACACCAACTGGATTTAGACATAGAAGCTGCATTTGATAATGGTAAAATTCTAACTGTTTTTATTACCACAGACTATACTGGTGATGTTACAACAACAGACTGGCAATTGCTTGACCTAGAAGTTCCAACAGGCCCTTCTAGTGGTTTTGGAGGTTTCCAGGCTGTAGGTCCAGTTAATTTATCTTGTTTTGAAGGCAATGTGAGAATTGCATTTAGATATCAAGGTTCAGATCCATCTGCTACTACAAGATATCACTTAGATAATATTAGAATTACAGGTGTTCAAAACTAATAAACAAAACTCCATTAAGCAAAAAGGCTGTCTATTTCTAGACAGCCTTTTTTGTTGTTGTTATTTGTAACTATTTAATTCCCCTTTATTCTTCTCCACAAATCCCCCAATAGTTTTTGGGCATCTTCTCTGTTTTTTTCAGTTTCTTCGGCATAAATAACACCCTCCTTTTCTGTTAAAAGATAACTAAAAGTGAATTCCGGGTTCAATGGGTCATTATTCAAAAGTCCAAAACGCAAATCGTTAAAAAATAATTGATCTTCTTTTTTAGAAATTGTGTACCATCCATTTTCAGTAATCTTTATCAATCGTTTAATATTTGGTTTTTGTATCCAGTCCCCCAACAAATGATGGTTTTTTGGAAACGAATGAAAAGCAATGGGCTGACTATCAAAAAATGAATAATCCCCAATCAAAAAAGCATCTTCTGTTTCTACATTGGCAAACCATAGAATGGAATTTAATGGTGCCGGTTTGGTTTGAATTTGGGTGTAAGTAATGTTTTGCTCTTCAAGGGCATTGGTAAAGATTGTATAAGTAATTCCTTTCAAAATGAGCGTTACAAACAAATAACTACTACTTACAATCAATCCCAGTCGGTTATAAAAAGTGCGCTTTGGTGATGTGCGCTTTTGAAACATTGTTAAAATCAAAAAGAATAAAAAGGGAATTGTATAAAGTGGGTCAATCACAAAAATATTTTTAAAAGCTACACGATACTCAAAAGGCCAGAAAAACTGTGTCCCCCAAGTTGTAAAACCATCGAGTATGGGATGTGTGATCAACGCCCAGAAAAACAACCAGCTCCAGTTTTTCCAACTTAGCCCAGATTTTTTTTCAATTTTGGAAACCAACCAACCAAAAACAGGCGCAAACACTATCGAAAAGAATATGGAATGTGTAAACCCTCTATGAATTTCAATGGCCGTAATGGTGTCTGTAAAAAGATTTGCCACAATATCCAAATCTGGAATCGTCCCTGCTATGGCACCATAAAGCATTGCTTTGTTGCCCACTTTTTTACCCAATACCGCTTCGCCAACAGCGGCACCTAAAACAATTTGAGTTAATGAATCCATTTGATATTCAAGGTTTACTGTTTAAAGTTCAAGGTTTTAGGCTTTTATAACTTTGACCCTGAAACTTGAAACAGCGCAGCTACGGTGCCGGATTTGGAATTTCTTCGTGAATTATATTGATTTGATTTAAAAGTTCATTTGACAAAACGACTTCCTTGCTTGCAATGTTTACAAATAGTTGTGCAACACTTGTTGCTCCTAAAATGGTACTGGTTACAAAAGGCTGAAGTCTTATAAAAGCCAAAGCCATGTGTGTTAAAGACAAACCGTTTTGTTTTGCCAGTTCATTGTATTTTCTTGTAGCTTCAAATCCCTTGGGTTTATGGTAACGGTTGTAGTTTGGAAACAAGGTAACCCGGGCATTTTTGGGCGAATCTTCCAAATATTTTCCTGTGAGTTGTCCAAAACCCAATGGTGAATAGGGCAAATATCCAATATTTTCACGCATCAGAATTTCGGTTAAACCCACTTCATCTTTACGGTTCAACAAACTGAAAGGGTTTTGAACTGAGGCAATTTTTTGTTTTCCTTTTCTGGCTTCTTCCACAAAACGCATCACTCCAAAAGGGCTTTCATTTGAAACACCAATGTGTCTTATCTTACCTTCTTTAACGAAAAAATCTAGATTTTGAAGTACTTCTTCAAAGTTGTCCTTCCATTTTTCATTAGCATTGTGATTGTAGTTGCGTTGCCCAAAATAATTGGTATTGCGTTCCGGCCAGTGGAGTTGATACAAGTCAATATAGTCTGTTTGAAGGCGTTTTAGGCTTTTATTGATTGCATCATTTAAAGAAGTCTTTGAAAAATCTAGTGGGTCGCGAATGTGTTCAAAAGTTCGGCTGGGACCGGCAATTTTGGAAGCTAAAACAACCTTATCTCTATTCCCGGTTTTGGCAAACCAGTTACCAATAATGGATTCGGTACTTCCCTGGGTTTCTTTCCTTCCCGGAACAGAATACATTTCTGCAGTATCAATAAAGTTGATGCCATTTTCTAAAGCAAAATCGAGTTGCTCAAAGGCTTCTTCTTGAGTGTTTTGCTCGCCAAAGGTCATTGTGCCTAGACAAAGTTCACTTACTTTTAGATTTGTGTTGGGTAAGATATTGTATTTCATAGGATTTAAAATCCCCTCCTTGCGCCACCGCTAAAGCTTTAGTGCACGCGGTTGGAGGGGTTAAGGGAGGATTTAAATTTCATTCAACAACTTGTTAATTTCATCTAGTTTTGGGGTGAGTATCACTTCGATTCTTCTGTTTTTGGCGCGACCTTCAGTTGATGTGTTAGGCGCTATGGGTGCAAATTCTCCCCTACCCGCAGCTGTGAGATTGTCTTTTGGAATTTCGGGGTTTTCGGTCAAAATGGAAACGATGGAGGTAGCTCTTTTTGTTGATAAATCCCAGTTGTCATTTAGAGGACCGCTTCCGCCGTAAGGCACATTGTCTGTATGACCTTCTATCAAAACTGCGATTTCTGGATTTTGTGCCAGCACATTGCCCAATTGAACCACAGCCTGGCGACCGTTTGCATTTACCGCCCAGCTTCCACTTTCAAAAAGAAGTTTGTTTTCCATAGAAACATATACTTTTCCGTCCCGCATTTCTACCGTGAGACCTTTGCCTTCAAAATTGGTTAAGGCAGCTGAAATAGCGTTTTTTAAATTGTTCATCTGAGCTTCTTTTGCAGCGATGATTCCTTCAAGCTCATCCACTCTTTGTGAGCGAGCGACAAGATCTCTTTTCAGTTGCTCCAGTCGTGCTTGTTCTTTTGCCAATGCCTTTTCCTTTTCATCCAGTTGTGCAAGAAGATCCCGGTTTAAAGCCAAGTTTGAAGTTAGATTTTCTGAGCTGTTTGCTTCCAGTGCATCATAAGAATCCTGTAGTCGATTTAATTGGTTTTGAGCAGCTGCATAATCCAGGGCAAGTTGGTCACGCTCTGCCTGAAGGCGCTCAAAATCTCTTCTCAGGTTTTGAAGTGCATACTGGTCTGTGTTTCCTGAACGATTATCAAGTTGTGACATTAAAGCAGCATTCTCTGCTTTAAGCGCATCATAATCTGCTTTCAAATCTTCAAAAACTTTTGAAGAAACGCAGGAAGAGAAAGTTATTGTTATTAGTACAAATGTAAAAATGGATTTTATCATTTTAAAGTGGTTTACAGTTTTTGAGCATCTATTTCAACAAGTAACGGACAGTGATCGCTGTGCTTTGCTTCAGGTAATATAACGGCGCGTTTTAATTTTTCTTGTAGCGGTTGAGAAACCATGTGATAATCGATGCGCCAGCCTTTGTTGTTATTGCGTGCATTGGCACGGTAACTCCACCAGGTGTAATTGTCTGGCTCCTGATTAAACTCCCTAAATGAATCAACAAAACCGCTGTCAATAAAACGGCTTAACCACTCACGTTCTTCAGGTAAAAATCCTGAAACTTTAGCATTTCTAATGGGGTCGTGGATATCTATCGCTTTGTGACAAATATTGTAATCACCGGAAATTATCAAGTTTGGGATTTCTTTTCTAAGGTCTTTTGAATACTCCAGAAAATCGTCCATATAATTAAATTTAAAACCCAAACGGGCATCATTTGTGCCGCTGGGCAAATACATACTCATCACAGAAAAGTTGTCAAAATCTGCTCTGATGTTTCTTCCTTCAAAATCCATGGCATCAATACCGGTTCCAAATTCTACGTGCTTGGGCTTGGTTTTTGAAAGTATGGCAACCCCACTATAACCCTTTTTTTGTGCTGAAAACCAGTAATTAAATTCATAACCTGCATCAACAAACATTGAAAGCTCAAGTTGTGACTCCTGTGCTTTTATTTCCTGAAGGCAGATAACATCCGGATCTGCAAGTTTTAACCAATCTAAAAATCCTTTGTTGAGTGCTGCTCTAATTCCGTTGACGTTGTATGATACTATTTTCATTCCTCTCCCTAACCCTCTCCAAAGGAGAGGGAATAAATTATTTAATGAATTGAATATTTTTATGAATGCTAAAATAATTATTCTAAACCACTTTCAACAATTGATGCCAACAAAGATTTCTATACATTTATAAAACCAAAACCAATGTACAAATCCACAAGTAATAAATCAGAATATAATTTTTGTTATAGTGGCGATTCTCCGTGTTTTTTAACCCTCAGTGAGGGAATAAAATAAATACGTTGTGATTAAGTTTAAGTAGTTGATGAGAAGTATCTTTTTAACCTTTCTTTTTTTTTCCGGGTTATTTGCGTTTTCGCAGGAAATCCAGAGCAATTACCGCACAGTAAAAGTGGCTGTTAAAGATACAATTGTGATTGATTCTGTGAGTATCAACCCTGCACGATTTACCCTTCTGGGTAAAAACAACAATCCTATTGATACTAAAGCTTATAGCGTAAACTTCGAAAAAGGGATTTTAGTTCTCTCTGAAGAACTTCAAAACAGCCGGGACAGTCTCACCATCAACTACTTGAAATACCCAACATTTTTAACCAAAAAATATTCATTACTTGATACAAATATTATTTCTGAAAGTACCGGCGCGATGGACCGACTTTACTCACTTCAACAATCCACCCGCGAAAACACATTTGTACCCTTTGATGGTTTAAACACCAGCGGAAGCATTTCAAGGGGGATTACCATTGGTAATAACCAAAATGCCGTTGTCAACTCAGAGCTTGACCTTCAGATAACCGGTAGAATAAGTGAAAAAATTGGAATAAGAGCCTCTATTCAGGATGCTAATATACCTGCACAAGAAGGGGGGTATTCCCAAAACTTAAACGAGTTTGACCAGATTTTTATTGAGCTTTTCAGTGACAACTGGAACATAAGAGCCGGCGATATCGATTTGGTTAATGAGCAGAGTTACTTTGGAAGATTTCAAAAAAAGATACAGGGAATTTCATTGGGAGGAACTATAAAATCTGATGATTCTGAAACAACGATGTTTGTTTCAGGTGGTGTGGTGCGTGGAGTTTTTGCTCGCAGCCAGTTTGTGGGTCAGGAAGGAAATCAAGGCCCCTATAAATTGGTAGGCCCCAATGGCGAACTCTTTATCCTTATTATTTCAGGCAGTGAGCGGGTTTTTATTAACGGGTTATTGCTACAACGCGGTGAAAATAGAGATTATGTGATTGATTATAATGCAGGCGAGTTGCGTTTTAACTCAACCTATCCAATAACTTCAGATATGCGCATTACTGTGGAATATCAATATTCCGACAGGAATTACACCCGTTTTATTGGGTATGGCGGCGGTAATTACACCTCAGAAAAACTGGATATTGGCGCCTATGGTTATATTGAAAGTGATGCTAAAAACCAGCCTTTACAGCAAAACTTAAGCCCGGAACAGGTTGAGGTGTTAAAGCAAGCTGGTGATGACCCGTCTCAAATGATTGCGCCCTCAGCAGTGCCCGATTCATTTTCGGACAATAAAATTTTATATCGAAAAGAGTTTTTTGATGGAGAAGAAATTTTTGTGTTTTCAAACAATCCTGAAGATGAATTGTTTCAGGTGCGTTTTACGCTCATTGGCGAAAATCAGGGTAATTATATTATTTCAGACAACACGGCTATCAGTCGGATTTTTGAATTTGTGCCTCCGGTAAATGGAGTTCCGCAAGGAAATTATGAACCTGTCATAAGGCTTTTTGCGCCTACACAAATACAATTGGGAGGTGTAAATGGTACTTATCGCCCCACTGAAAAAACAAGTATTGGGTTTGAACTCGCTGCAAGCAAACAAGACTTGAATTTATTTTCCAATCTTGACAATGACGACAATACAGGGTTTGCTGCAAGAATTCAAGCCAAACAAAAAATTATTCAAAAAGAAGAAGGACTTCAACTGGATAGCTACATGAATGCTGATTATATAGACGCCAATTTTAACACCATTGAGCGACTTTATAACATTGAATTTAACCGTGACTGGAGCCTTAACAATCCACTGGGAAATCAAAGTTATATTGAAACAGGATTGCAGTTAGCAGATACTAAACTTGGGGTTGTCAATTATGAATTTCAAAAGCTTGATTTTTCTGAAGATTTTAGCGGAAGTCGTCACGTTTTGAATGGAGCTGTAAGGTTTGGAAACCTGCAAACTTTTGTCAATGGAAGCGTTTTAAATAACTCAAGTACCCTTCAGGAATCTGACTTTTTAAGATTAAATGTTCGCACTGTTTATGGATTCAAAAAATCGTGGGTGGGAGCAAAAATAGCCTCTGAAGACAACAGGCAACGTGTTTTAGCCAATGACAGCCTAACCCCAATTAGCCAACGGTTTTTTGCTTATGAAACCTTTGCAGGTGTTGGTGACAGCACTGCTGTTTTTGTTGAAGTGGGGTATAGAAATCGGGTGAACGATAGCCTAAGAGAGAATCAACTGCGACAGGTGAGTCAATCCAATACATTTTATCTAAAATCACAATTACTTCAATCTGAAAATACCCAACTCTCCATCTTTGCAAACTACAGAGTGCTAAAAGATGTGTTTATTAACCGTGAAGATGAGCAATCTATAAACAGTCGCTTGTTATACAACCAGCGATTTTTAAATGGCGCCATCCAGTGGAACACTACTTTTGAAACAAACAGCGGGGTGTTGCCACAACAAGAGTTTACTTTTGTGGAAGTTGAGCCCGGGCAGGGAACCCACATTTGGATTGATTATAACGGTAACGGAATACAAGAACTGGAAGAATTTGAAATTGCACAATTTCCTGATGAAGCAAAATTTATAAGAGTATTATTACCCAATCAGGTTTTTGTCAAAATTCATCAAAACAAACTTGGACAAGTATTAACTATAAACCCCGGATTATTTACAGTTAATGAAAAGACTAAAAAGGTCTTGTCAAAGTTTTACAATCAAACATCTTATTTGATCGACAGAAAAACAAGAAGGCAAGGAAGTAGTTTTGACATCAATCCATTTGTAACTGATGCCGAAAACCAACTCGGTTTGGCGTTAAATTTTAGAAATATTCTGTTTTTCAATCGAGGGAGGCAACACTATACCACAAGTTATACTTTTACTGATTCCCGGTCTGATAACTTGCTTTCAGTGGGCTTACAAAAAAATGCATTGACGGGACATCAATTGAATTTTACACACAAATTTGGTGCCAGCTGGCTGGCAAATTTCAAAACACAGCTGACGGAAAACAAAACAACTTCAGAGAATTTTGAACAACGTAATTTTACGATTGAAAGTTATGATATTGCTCCAAAACTATCTTATCTATTTTCTGAAAATGCTCAGTTCTCCCTCCTGTATCAATATGCAAACAAAGAAAATCTTTTAGGAGAAAGAGAGCTTTTGAAACAACAACAAATGGGTGTTCAATTTGCTTTCAATAATGCTGAAAAGTATTCAATCAATGGAGAATTTAATTATATTTCAAACAATTTTACCGGAAGTGCTTTTTCACCGGTTGCTTTTCAAATGCTGGAAGGTTTACAGCCTGATAAAAACTTTACGTGGAGTTTGTTATTTCAACGCAGTATCACAAAATATTTGGATGCAAACCTGACTTATTTTGGCCGAAAGAGTGAAAACTCAAACACCATTCACACAGGAACGGTTCAGTTAAAGGCATATTTTTAATAAAAAAAAAGAGACTTCAAATGTTGAAGCCTCTTTAAAAAAATTGATAGTTTAGAAAAAATTACTTGACAATAAGGCGTTTAACGCTTCCTATGTTTTTATTACCAATTCTAACAATATATACTCCGGTTGCAGCATAAGACATGTCTAACTCATATTTATAACCGGTACCATTTTCATTTTTCACTACATTGCTAAGTAGTTTTTGACCAAGCATATTATGAACTGTGATGTTTAATCTATCATAGTCGGTGGTTGTTGGCAACAATATGTCAAAAAGATTATTTCCTTTACTTATGATTAACAACTCTGTATCATCAATGTTATTACTACCAACACTTAAGTTTAAGTCACCACAAAGTTGAAGCGTCCAGTTTAAAAGTATACCACCATCTCCGTTTGCGTTATCAGTAATCACCAAAGTCCAATTTCCGGCTGAATTTAACCCATTGAAATCAGATAAATTTCCATCAGGTTGGAATGAACCTGAATATGGTGGTGTTCCACTTGCAATTGGTGTTGCAGCGTCATCATCAAAAGTAGTGTTTATAAAGTTGTCTCCGCTACCTCCATGACGGTCAAACAAGACTACTTCAGTATTATCTGGACCTACTAATTTAATGTCTAAATCTCCCACCCAGGTGTGAGTTGCATTTATTGTAACATTGACGTCGTTAACAGTAAAATCATCACTAAAATTGATAATAGAATTAGTAACCGTTCCGGCATTAGGTCCAATTGGAAGGTTTGGCGAAACACTTTCTGAACTACAAGATAAATTAACAACTGTTTTTGATGAAGCATCGTTGCTGTTGTCTGAGTCACTAACAAGAGAAGTAGCAGACGTAAACTCATAAGTTCCCGGCGTAGATAGATCTGCAAGAGCGGTGAAAGAGTATGACAAGGTGCCTCCGGCAGCTACTGGTCCAGCAACTGTTTCAACAACAGGCGTTCCTCCATCTATAACATAAGATACATCAAAGTTTGATTGAGCTTGTGTTCCAAAGTTTTCAATTTCGATGGTTACAGTCTCGTTTCCTAAACCTTCTCCATTGCTTGGACTTGTAATTTCAGCAACTCCAATATCATTTGCAAATACGTGAGTAACATTTTTAGTAACGCTATCATTATTAGCATCTTCATCACCAACAAGGTTTGTCGCAACGACAATTTCATATGTTTCACCTTCGGTTGATAGATCGAGTGTTGCAGTAAAAGTATAATTTACTGAGGTAGCTGAGGCAATCGGCCCGGGGACAACTTCATTGGCTATTACTGCTCCGTCAAGAACGAGACTTACCGGAATGTTTGACTGAGTGTCCAGACCAAAGTTGAATACTGTAATTTCAACAGTTTCATTAGCTGTTAATGCACCATTGTTTGGAGTTACAATTGCTACAGCTCCCATATCATCATTAAAATCTGGAGCAATTTTAAATCTACCAACAACACCTTTTCTTCCGTTATTCATATATTCATTAATGAACCAAAATGTTTTATCATCATTAGGGTCAATATCAATCTTGTTGTAGTCACCATATCTCAAGCCGGGAATATTTGCATTACCTGCTGCGATTAATTCTTCAGCAATGGTCATTGTTCCTAGTGGATCACTTGCAAATCTCCCCGTATAATAGGAACTCACCCTAAAATCTGTTGGGTTTGGAGTCGAGGGGCCTGCCATACCTGAATAACCCATACCAATATTTCCGGATTGATCCATCATCAAACTAGCGTGCCAAGCGTGTTTTCCGTTAGTTGAAATGTAGGTGCCTTCCTGGTGAATGGTCCAGGGTTGACCATCTCCTGCTTGTCTAAGTTCATACCATCTTACACCTGCCAACTCTCCGGCGGAGGCATCAGTATCAATTACAAAATTAAATAATGCTGAGTTATAACTACCAAATTTTCTGAATTGTGCTTGGTTCATAATTGTTGCTTGAAGAGCATCGATAGCAATGCCTCCACCGGGCTGGGTTAAGTTTGAAAAACTACCTCCATCAAATACAGAAATAAATGGTGTTGTGGTTAGTTCAACCGGTGCAGACATCACAGAGTTTCCGGGTGTCGCCCAGTCAACATTTAAGTTCCAAAGTTTAATATGGTCATTTGCTACACCTCCCCAAGCATCGTCCTGAAGATAAATGAATGTAGCATTACCGGCAGCCGGCATGTCATCATTTGTAACATTTAAAGCTTGAGGGCTATAAAAACCACTGGTAACAATGCCGGGTAAATTAAACCCTAATATTTGAGCAGCAGGAACACCGGCAAGCATTTGAGCTCTGTTTAAAGCCCAAACTTTATTAGCAGAGCCTGTGTTGTCTGTCATATAATAACCATCGCTCCAAACTGAAAGTTTTTGATAATCGTTTATTTGTGGTATGTTGTAATTGTACCACCCATCATTTATGGGGTCTGGTCCATCTGAAACTGCAATTTGAGCTCCACCACCTAGAAATGACAATACCCATCTGTCTGCGGCACTATCATAAGAAACCGTCAAGTCACAGCATCCACCATTTGGAAATATCGTTGGGTTTGGGGCTATTTGACCAGTCAAAGGATTCCCATCTTTATCAAAAATTCTGAAACCTGTGTTGAATGTCACCATAACGTGGTTTGGACCAATAGCAATATCTGGATCTGTGGGTTGTGAGCTTGAAGCGTATGCATCAAAGACAAGGTCTGGCGCTTTACCGGGGATAGCTTGTTCTAGTATATTTTGATTTCTAACAAAGTAATCATCTTCCATTTGAGGATCTTTTCCAATTAATACTTTATGAGGAAAGGCTCTTCCATCCTCAATTTGTCCTCCAATTTTTTCTCTGGAGGGTGGTAATTCTCCATGTAGGTTTAATTGTTCTGCAATAGAAGGCACATATTGCATGGTCATTGTCCCTATGTGAGAGGGCCCCACAGGGTTGTTGTCTTGCGAATAGGCTCCGAAAGCAAGAAGCATAAAGCCTAAGCAAAATAAGTAATTCATTTTCATTATGTTTGATTTTTAAATTAATCCGTAAACTTACTAATTTTAACTTAATTTAAATAAATATGGCTCTTTAATTTTTTAGTTTTATAACTAATCAAAATTTTAAACATGTTCGTTAAAAAATTAATAGTAAGCAGTATGATAATTTCTCTACTACTATCATGCAATTCAAACAAAGTAACCTCTAGTGGTAAATCAAATATGAGTACTGATAAATTTCATTCAGAAAACGGCTTTAAAAAGGCAACAATTGTTTTTTCTGAAGTTGAAGGTGACTGTGCCTATACCTTATCGGTTGATGGAGAATCGACCCTGTTTGACCCGATAAATTTAGGAGAAGAATTTAAGAAATCTCAAACCACTATTTGGGTAAAATACCGTCCATTACGAATGCCTAATCGATGTGATAAAGCAAATCCTGTTGAAATTACAGAGATTTCATCGCGAAATTAAAACTCAAAAAAAAGGGATGGCCAATTGCCATCCCTTTATATTATAAAACTCAAAGCTTTTTATTTAACAATAATTCGCTTTACAAATCCTTGAGTATTTGTTCCTACTCTCACAAGATAAACACCAGAAGATGCATAAGACATATCTAAGTTGTAAGTATATTTACCATTCACGTTGTCTAACAAATTATAAGCTATAATTTGCCCGCTAATATTGTAAACATTGATAAAAACTTTATCTGTGATATCAATATTTGTTGTCAAAATTGCCTCAAATTGATTGTTTCCTTGGTTAACAACTATTAAATCTGCACCCTCTAAAGGAATATCATTAATATTAAGTGGCTCATTGGTAACATCTTTTGAAACCTCATCATTACCAGAGTCTTCATCACCCGCTAAGTCTGTACCGGCAGTAATAGTGTAGGTTTGACTAACAACACTAAGGTCTGCAGTTGTTGTAAAGGTGTAGTCGGCATTTTGAAGTGGGTCTATAGTACCAGTGAAAGTTTCAACCACATTGGTTCCTCCATCAATATTATAATAGACATCAAAATTTGATTGTGGATTTGTTCCAAAGTTTCTAATAGTTATAATTACTTCTTCATCATCTGTCAATGGACCACTAACGGGTGTTACAATTTGAACAGCTCCTAAATCATTATCAAAATTAGGTGCTATTTTAAATGCACTCAATATGTTTCTTCTGTTGTTATTAAAGAACTCATTGTTGTTGTAGAAGGTTAAACCATCTGTAGGGTCAACAACTGTATGAGAATAATCAGCATATCTTAAGTTTGGATTATTTGCAGTACTAACAATTCCTATTAGAGTTTCTGCAATTGTCATCTCACCTAATGGATCATCTGCAAATCTACCTGTATATTTAATAGAAATGCGCTCTTGAACATCACGAGTGCCAATAGTTGAATATGCCATACCAATATTTCCATCTACATCAATGGCCATACTTCCGTTAAAGGCACTTTTTTCTCCTGTTGAAGTATAGGTCCCTTCTTGATGAATTGTCCAGGGGCCGCCTCCCGGATCTTGACGTAATTCATACCAACGAATTCCAGCTTGGTTGGCACCACTTGCATTTACTCTTACCACAAAATTTAATACAGCAGAATTATAAGCCGGAAACTTTCTCAATTGTGCTTGATTCATAACTGTTGCCTGCATTGCATCAATAGCCGGTCCACCGCCGGGTTGAGGTAAATTTGAAAAGCTTCCACCATTGAATACTCCCTGAAAAGGTGTAACAGGTATTTGCACTGCAGAAGATATTGTAGAGTTACCGGGAGTATCCCAATCTAATGTAACCGACCAAAGTTTTAAATGATCGTTTGCAACTCCACCCCAGGAATCATCCTGTTGGTAAACAACCGTTGCAGGTGTATTGGGCAAATCTGTACCCATTGCACTAAAAACTTGGGGGCTATAGAAACCGGAAGTTACTATCCCGGGCAATTGAAACGCCTGAAATTGAGCAGCCTGACCTAATAGCATCTCTTCTCTTTCAATTACAAACAGTCGATTAGAACTTCCAATATTTGCCGTTACATAATAACCATCGTGCCATATAGAAAACTTGGTGTAATCCGGGAATGAACCGGTATTGAATTGTCCCTGATATACAAACCATCCATCATTTATAGGATCCGGACCTTGAGAAACAGCCACTTTAAAACCGTTGGGGTTGTTGCTGAATTCAGTAATCACAAAACGGTCTGTCGCGTGGTCATACAAGAAAATGGGGTCACCAATCACTGATCCTGAAAATATAGTGTTTAAAGAAGCAGAGTTTGTAATGGGAGT
>DAINOA010000016.1:0-3998 GCA_036735625.1 Planktosalinus sp.
TTTTTATTACTTCACATCCTGAACACGCTTTAGAGAGTTTTGAAATGGAAACTTTGGATTTTATAGTAAAACCTATAAAAATGGACCGATTTTCTCAAACATTGAAGCGTATAGAAGAGTATATGGAAGTGAGGCATAAGGCAGAATTATTTGAGTCAAGTTTAGGAGGAGATGCAATTTATATTAAAGAAGGGCATCAACAAATTAAATTAAAATTGCATGAAATACTTTATTTGGAAGCATTAAAAGATTATACATTAATAGTAACCCCACAAAAAAGGCATTGTGTGTTGTCGAGCATTGGAAATTTATTAAAAGAAGTTCATTTTCAGTCTTTTATAAGAGTGCACAGAAGTTATGCAGTTCAAAAAAATAGAATTCAAAAAATAGGAGTCAGTGAGTTACTGCTATCCAATGAAGTATCCATACCTATTGGCAGAAGTTATAAAGATCAGCTTAATTTTGATTTGTTATTAGATTCTTGAAATTCCAGAATAAATGTGGTTCCTTCACCCGGGAGGGATTCAATTTCTATTTTACAATATATAGGTTTTGCAAGATCTCTTATTAAATGCAGTCCCAGTCCGGTTTTAATACCCACTACATGGTTTTCATCAAATAATGCTTTCAATTTTTCTCTTGATGCCCCCGGTCCATTATCAGTAATGGAGATAAAAGGTACTGCATTTTCTCGCCAAGCTTTCCAGACTATTTTAGGATTTTTAGCACTTGTAATAACATTGATTGCATTGCTGGTTAAATTGCGCAATATGGTTTTTAGGTAATCTTCGTCTGTAATAATTTCTAAATTTTCTTTGTTGATATATTGAATTTCAATGTGTTGATATCCCGAAAACACTTTTTGATTATCGTTGAATAAAGAAGAAATGGCTACTTTTTTAAACTGTGGAGCAAAGTGTTCCATCTGCCCTTTGCTCCACAAAAGCATATCTTCCATGGATTGTAGCAAGTTTTCTGCGGTATGTACCGTTTTTGCATCCATGCGATTTTTGGTTTCTTCGTCTAAAAGTTCCGGACTTTCTTTTTTAAGATTTAAAAACGAAATGAGATTTGCCACGGGACTACGTAAATCGTGATTTAATATAGAAAAAAACCGTGTTTTCACTTTATTAGCCTGATCAAGTTCTTGATTTAAAAGCGTGAGTTTGGTATTTGCTTTTTTTCGTTGCCTGTTTTGATAAAACAAAAGAATTCCTATGCTTGTCACAAAAACCAATCCAAGTATAAAAATTCTGAACTGATTGCTTTTTTGTTGATTAATTAAATCATTTTCAATTGTTAAAAGCTCGTTTTCTTGTTCCTTTTTAACAAATTCATGCCGGCTTTCCAGGTTGTTAATCTTTAGTTTTAAATCCACATTTTCTATGGAATCTTTTACTTGATGAAAAAGTGTTTTGTATTGAAATGCTTCGCGAAATTGCCCGGTATTTTCATAATGATTGTATAAGGCATTGTATGCACGTTGATTTCCTTTTTGGTCATTTACCGAAGAATATCTATTTAATGCTTCTTTCAATGTGCTTTCGGCTTTTTGGTTTTCTCCTTTTTGGGAGTAAATATTTCCTAAATGCAATAATACTATGGTCTCTAATGAAAAGTTAGCCATTTCTACCGATAGAATTTGAGCTTCAGTAAGTGCGTTTAAAGCTAGGTTAGGTTCACCCATTTTTTCATAAGTCATCCCGATATTAATCAGATTGGCACACACTTGGTCTTTAATGCCAAATGCTTCATTGATGGTTTTTGCTTTGTTAAAAAAATCCAGGGCCTCGTCATACCTATTGGTGTCCATCATTAAATTTCCAAGGTTATTTAAAGCAATGGCTTGGCCTCTATTGTCATCTGTTTCTTTTCTTAGCTCTGAAGATTTTAAATACCATTCTTCTGCTTTTTCATATTCTTTTTGATTATAATATAGATTCCCAAGTGAATTATAGCAGAAGGAAAGTCCCATTTTATTTTGGAGCTCTTCAAATAGAGTAAGTGACTTAAAAGTAGCTTCAATACTTTCATTAGCCATACCAAGTGCTTGGTATACATTAGAAATATTTAAGTAATTTCCCGCTATGTTTTGCTTACCAATAATGTCTGCATCCATTTTAGAAATTTCATCATAGTGCTTTAAGGCTTCCCAATAGTTGCCAATTCGGTTTTGATGAATTCCCATTCCCGTTAGGTAATTACGTTTAACAACAATTTCTTCCGGATGGGTCTCTAAAAAACGCGAGGATATTTCAAAATAATAATCAGTACTGTCATTTATTCCCATAGAAGAATAAATCCCGGCAACACGCAGGGCGGCTAGTGCACTCCATTTGTGGTGATCTTTTCCTGATTCTTCAATGTTTTTCCTAAAATAGTAAATAGCCTGTTTACTGTCAACACGCTCATATTCGATACCTAATCTGGCAAGGGATGAAAAATAAACGGTATCCATCTTTTGCTGAGCCACAATTGCAAGCAAACTGTCTATGCGCTGGTTTTGTCCTATTGAAAGACTAGAAATAAAAAACAGGAGAAGTATGTACCTTGTTTTATTCATTGTTAAATTATTAAGGAACATAGAAAGTTTTAGCAGTTATTTTTAAATCACACTATAAAAATAGTTGATATTTTATCTAAATGAACAATTTGACTTAATTAAAAATTAATTCCTTGCAAATTCCTTTTAAAAATAAGCTTTAATACCCTATTTTTGCACGAAATTTAAAAAAAGAAAAATGGCAACAAACAGAACATTTACGATGCTTAAGCCTGATAGTGTTGAAAAAGGACACATTGGCGCAATATTACAAATGATTAACAAGGCAGGGTTCCGCATTGTGGCAATGAAATTAACACACATGACCACTGCAGATGCAAAAGCGTTTTATGCTGTGCATAGCGAACGCCCATTTTATGGAGAACTAGTGGAATATATGACAAGAGGACCCATTGTTGCCGCTATTCTTGAAAAAGAAAATGCAGTAGAAGATTTCAGAACATTGATTGGCGCTACAAACCCCGCAGATGCTGCAGAAGGAACTATCAGAAAATTATATGCTGCTTCTATTGGCGAAAACGCAGTACACGGTAGTGACAGTGATGAAAACGCAGCTATTGAGGGTGCTTTTCACTTTTCAGGAAGAGAGATGTTTTAATAAAAGATATTTTTTATACAAAGCCGCCCAGAAAAAGGCGGCTTTTTTTTATCGTAGTATAAGCTCTTTGATTACTTCACTACCTAACTCCTCATTCATCAATTTGATGATTTTTTGTTTTCCATAAGACAACTCTTCTCGTAGCACACTCGAGCTAAGTTGCACATAGAGTTTTTCACGGTCGAGTTTTACCTGAGTGGTATATTTTACAATCGCAGAGCCCATCAATCTATTCCAGGCATCCACCACCTGAACTTGCTTGAGTCCTTTGTCGAGCTTGTTTGATTGGACAAATTCTTTGAGCACATCTCCAATGGAAAGTTCTTCTGCGCTTCGTTTTTTCATTTATTCTAAATTTAATGATTCAAATCGCTTGTACCTGTAAACCAGCTTCTCTTCATTTTTGAGAATCAGTTGGTCCTCATCGGCTTTTACAACGGTTTCTTTCCAGTTGTGAAAAGGAGTAGAGTAGTACAAAACCACTTGATTGTCTTCTACTTTAATTTCAATAGCTTCAGCATCTTCTGTGATTTGAAAACTACCGTCAAACTGAGGAGCTACTTTTTTTCTAAAACCTTTTCCTTTAGTAATTTCAATAAAATCGATGAGCAGGTTGATGGAATAGGATTTGGTGTCGCCGTCTGGCAAAGTGACTTCTTCAATTTCCCAATAACCAGAAATATGTGAAATAATGGCATTAGGGTTTTCTTGTTTACACGAAAGGGTGAATAACAACAAGCAACTGAAAAGGAGTGGATAAACGATTTTATTTTGCGTAAGCATACTAAAAAAAGGTTTTAATCAAAGTTAATCATTTAAAAAGGAAGACCTAGTCTA
>DAINOA010000016.1:4008-31046 GCA_036735625.1 Planktosalinus sp.
ATAGTTGGTGATGATATTTTACCTGAAGGGCTAATAAATGAAGATGTACCTGAAGCAATAACAAATGATGATTTACCTGAAGTGATAACAAATGTTGATTTAACTGAAATGATTACAACCGAAACATTTTATAAGTTTGATGCACTTTTTTTACAATGGCTTCTGTGCGCTCCGGGTGGGTGTCACTGATGAACAACTGCCCAAAGTTATCCCGCTCAACCAGCGTGATGATTTGCTCCACCCTGCTTTCATCCAGCTTGTCAAATATATCATCGAGCAATAATATTGGATTCACATTGCTTTGCGCTTTTAAAAAGTCAAATTGAGCAAGTTTTAAAGCGATGAGATATGATTTTTGCTGTCCCTGTGAACCAAATTTTTTAATGGGATGCCCGTCAATTTCAAAACTCAAATCGTCTCTATGAATCCCCACTGTTGTGTATTGTACCGCTTTGTCTTTGGGGTAATTATGCTCTAAAAGAGTGAGTAAATTTTCTGCTTCAAGCTGACTGCTGTAAACAAGATTCACCGATTCTTTATCCTGTGTGATGGATTGATGTCTTTGGTTAAATATGGGAATAAAGGTATCGATAAAGGCTTTTCTTTTATGGTAAATTATAGTTCCTAATTCGTCTAACTGGGCGTTATAAATTTCTATTGTATCGTTGTTTCGGGTGTTGTTTACGGCAAAATATTTCAGCAATGCATTGCGTTGAGCAAGCACTTTATTGTAAGAAATAAGGGTGTTGAGGTATTTTGAATCGCCCTGCGAAATCACACCGTCTATGAATTTCCTTCGGGTATCGCTACCTTCAGTAATCAAATCGCGATCTGCCGGCGAAATGATAACAAGCGGAAGAAAACCCACATGGTCTGCAAATTTTTCATATTCTTTACCATTGCGTTTGATGATTTTTTTTTGTCCGCGTTTGGCACTTACGATTACACGTTCGGTTTTAGACTCTTTTGAATAGGTGCCGTCAACTACAAAAAAATCAGCATTGTGGTTGATATTTTGAGTAGTGATTGGATTAAAATAACTTTTTCCAAAGGAAAGGTGGTAAATGGCATCAAGTACATTGGTTTTTCCAACGCCATTATAGCCCACAAAACAATTTATTTTATGATCCAAATCAAAATTTATAGCTTCAAAATTTTTATAATTGAGTAGCGAAAGCGTTTTTAAATGCATAAGTAATTGAAAACGTGATTCTTGAATTCTATTATTTTGGACTCTATGCCCATCAAAAGAAACTGCAAATTATTGAAAAATAACAAATATTTTAGCTTTTAAATTATAATAAAAATTTTATTTTTGCCCTTCACTAAAGAAATATTATGGCAACATATAAAAAGAGAGGGCATAAGCCAAAAACCAAAGAAGAGAGAAAAGCAGCCATTGAGCAGGAAAGCACAACAGCAGAGGTATTTAACACCCTTGATGAAAGAGCGTCAAAGACGGAAGAATGGGTTTCTAAAAATCAAAAGTATATTTTTATACTGATTGGTGCTGTTGCTGTTATTGTTTTAGGATATCTAGCTTACAATCAATACATCCTTAAGCCAAAAGAATTGGAGGCTTCAAACGAGATGTATCAAGCTCAGGTTTACTGGGAGCAGGCATTGAATGCTCCACAGAAAGATTCTTTGTTTAACCTTGCTTTAAACGGGGGACAAGGAAAATATGGTTTTCTTGACATTATAGATAACTACAGTGGTACTGATGCAGCCAATATCTCCAGGTATTATGCAGGAATCGCTTACATGAATACTAAAAACTATAGAGAAGCAATAGACCATTTGGACAAGTTTAAGCCAAAGGATGAAATGCTGGGACCCATTGCTAAAGGAAATATTGGAGATGCATTTGTTCAATTAGGACAAAATGAAGATGCTTTAAAATATTATAAGCAAGCTGCTTCTTTAAATGAAAATGAATTTACTTCGCCCAAGTATTTATTAAAAGCAGCCTTGGTAGCTTTAGAACTTAAAAATGCTAAAGAAGCTTTAACACATTTGAACAAAATCAAAACAGATTTTCCTGAATCACCTGAAGCGGCCCAAATTGACGTTTACATTGGACAGGCAGAAGCGATGAATTAATTTAAAGCAACTTTTGATTTTGTCATTATAAATATTGATTAATGGCAACAGCACATAAAAATTTATCAGATTATAATAAGCAAACAATCCCAAACGCGAAAGACTTTCGGTTTGGGATTGTTGTTTCTGAATGGAATCCTGAAATCACGGAAAACTTGTTTCAAGGCACATTTAACACTTTGAAGGAAAATGGGGCTATCAATGACAATATTGTGCGCTGGAATGTTCCGGGAAGTTTTGAGCTTGTTTATGGCTGTAAAAGAATGACACAATGTTATGATATGCTGGATGCCATTATAGCCATTGGTGTTGTGATTCAAGGTGAAACAAAGCATTTTGACTTTGTGTGTGAGGGGGTAACTCAAGGAATTAAAGACTTGAATCTTCAAGGCGATATTCCTGTGATATTTTGTGTTTTAACAGACAATACCTTACAGCAATCTATTGACAGAAGTGGAGGCAAACACGGTAATAAAGGTACAGAAGCGGCAGTTGCTGCTATAAAAATGGCGCAATTGCGCAAGGAATCTAAGTAGGGATTTGTTTCTTTTAAAAACCTAAAACTACAGCCTCTCACTTTAAATCCTTTCACTTTAAATTTTCCTTACGGTCTCTGCAAAAACACCTTATTAATTTTCTGTACAATTGAACTTATTTTCCTTTTTAAAATAAATTATTTCCTTGTATATTTGTACTCAGTATAACTTCATTTCTAAAACTATGTTTGAATTTGATCAATACCTCGGTTTTTTAGCCTTTATGACCATAGTAACCATTGGATTTTGGTTAATGATTTTTTTAATGCTGTTTGTGCCTTATTGGATTGGAGGAGCTATTATGGAAATGCTTAAAGAGAAGCGTGCTGCAAAGAATAAAGACAATCAATAATTTTTTCAAAATATATTAATTAAAAAAGGGAACTCATTTGAGTTCCCTTTTTTTTGTTTTCATATTAATCTCTAAAATTCTCCGCCTTCAAAATCATCACCATTTCCATTACGCTCTCTGTTTCTTCGGTCTCTTTCGTTCTTTTGCTGATTAAAACGATAAGTAAATGATGCTGTAATTTGTCGCTCTCTCCATTGAAATTCATTATCTGAAGTAAAGCCCACACCTTGAGTAAATGCTTTTCGCTTTCTTGAATTCAATAAATCGCTCACATTTAGAGATATAGATGCATTGTCATTAAAGAGTTCTTTACTTAAAGCCAGGTTGATTGAAAAAATTCCTTCGGTTTTTGTTTGTGAGTTTTCAGAGGGACCACTGTAAAACATATTGGTTTGGAAGTCAATTTTTGCAGGTAAACTCACCTTAGAGCTAAATCTGGTAAACCAGCTGGTATTAGTTGCTCCATAGTCAATTCCATCAAAAGTTCCATCAGTTTCAAAACGAAAGAAGTTAAAACTTCCGTTCATTCTTAACCATCTGGTTGGGTTGTAGATAAAGCCTGCTTCAGCTCCAACTCGTTGATTTGTTGAAAGGTTGATGGGGATTGTTCTTACAACTTCAATTCCATTAATGGTTTGACCGGTTCTAATTTGAACGCGTTCAAAAGCATCTGTTTCATATTGATAATAAATGGAAGAGGTTAAGGTAAGTTTTCCAAAACGTTTTAAATACCCTAAATCAAAAGCACTGGCATAAGCCGGGTCCAAATCCGGATTTCCCTGAAAAACGTTTGTAACACTGGAGCGCGATGGAAATGGGTTGATAAACCAACCTCTGGGGCGGTTAATTCTTCGGTTGTATCCCAAAGTAACACTTTCATTTTCAGCTAATTCATAAATTAAATTTACTGTTGGAAACAGCCCTAAATAATTTTTATCAAAATCTGTATCAATGTTTACACCAAAAACTTCAGATAATTCTTCTTCAGAAAGCTCAGATGAAAGTTTTCCTTTCAATTGGGTGTTTTCCATTCGCAATCCCAGAAGGAAAGAAAACTTACCAAATTTATTTCCATATTGAGTATAAAGTGCATTTACATTTTCTGAATAGTCAAAAATATTTGTAAGAAGCTCATTTAAAACAAATTCTCCTGTTTCCATGTTTTCTTCAAATAGAGAATAATCTGTAACTTCATTCTCAAAATCACCACGATATCCGGCTTCAAACTGAGCGTTTTCACCAATTGGTAAAACATAATCAACCTGAATTAAATACTCATTTTGGTCTTCTTTGGTAATAATATCTTCTGAAGGAAACCTTAAGTTATTGGGAAAGGTATTGTTTTCTGTAATAAATGAATTTTCAGTTTCAGAACTGTTTTCATATTGGACGTCTGCAGTTAATTGGTGTCCCTCGTCATTAAATTTGTTGATGTAATTTAGGGAAAATTGGTAGCGAGTGTCATCTTCTGTTTCTCGCTCTTTTCTTAAAGACTGCTCAGCGAGTTCACTTCCTGAGAATTTTTTTGTGTCTGTACGAGTTTCATCATCGCCATCTCTTAATCTTAAAAAACCGGTTGCTGTTATAGATGAGCGTTCAGTTAAGAAATACTCAATACCCAGATTGGTATTAAAGCCTGTTTGTTTGCGATCAAACTCTCTGTCCTCAGTAGTTCTGGTGAAGTCACCGTTTTCAAAGGTATTATCAAAATTGGCATTTCCCGGAAATTTTCTGTAATTATATCCTGTGGTATTAAAAATATTAAATTTATTTGTTCTTAAATTGAGATTTGCATTGATACCGTTATTTGCAGGTATCCCTGTATCAAGTGTTATGGAACCATTAAAACCCAAGGTTTTCTCTTTTCTTAGAATGATATTTAAAATACCGGCTGTACCTTCAGCATCATAACGGGCAGAAGGGCTTGTTATAACTTCAACGCGTTCAATGGCGTCTGCCGGTAATTGAGTCAAGGCATCTGTATCGCCAAAACCGGCAATTGCAGAAGGTTTCCCATTGATTAAAATTCTTACGTTTTCATTTCCTCTAAGGCTAATAGCACCTTCAATATCTACTGAAACTGATGGAACATTGCTCAATGCGTCACCCACTGTAGCACCTCGTGTTGTCAAATCTTTACCGATGTTGTATATTTTTTTGTCAAGTCTTACCTGAACCTCTGTGGTTTCTGCTCTAATCACTACCTCATCAAGACTCGCAGCATCAGTCTCAAGTGAAACCGGGGGCAGCTGAATGTTGCTCGATAACGCTCTATTGTTGAGGGTTACCGATTTAAATGAAATGAACTCAAACTTAATGTCATAAGTTCCGGAGGGCACTCTAAGTTCATAATTGCCATCCAAGTCTGTGATACCACCATTAACTAATTGAGCAGTTTCAGAATCTGATAGTGAAACGGTCGCAAACTCCAGGGGAGTACCAGATGATTTATCAATAACCTTTCCTGTAATGGTTATAGTTTCTGTTTGAGAAAATACAAGTGTAAAAGAAAATAAAGCTGATAAAAGTATAAATGTTTTTTTCATTGAGTTGAATTATTGTTTGATTGGAATATGCAATTATGACAATATGACTGCGAAAGTAACACTTGGTTTAAGGCCAAATGCCTAAATTCTTGTTAAATAAAACCCAATAATTGATAAATAGAAAGTGCTTATTTTACTATCACTGAAAATGATTTTTGGGTTCAAATGAAATTAAATTTGTAAAGAAGCAAAGAGAGTATTCCAGTAAGCATAATAAACTTAAGAAGTGATGAAAGATTGCTAAAATCTTCTTTTTTTTCAGCTGAAAAAATTTTAACATTGAAATAGAGTAGTGGACCTATCACTAAAAATAAAAAATAAAGCAAAGCTACTGTTTGTCTGTAGAGTGTGCTATACATATAAACTAAAATTAGAATTGTTAAGAAAGCCCCAAAAGCTAAAGCTACAAATGTGGTCCTTCTTCTTCCAATAAGTATAGGTAGGGTTTTGAGACCTCCATTTTGATCACCATTTATGTCTTCTATATCTTTAATTATTTCGCGCAACAGCGTCAATAAAAAGGCAAAAAGGGAGTAATTTAGAAGAATCCTGAACACCTCTTGATGTAAAAGAATATTTTGTGAGGAGATATTTGGGAAAAGCTCAAATAAGCCCACAATGAGAATTGTTGATGCAACCAGAAATGATACTACCAGATTTCCAATAATCATTACCGACTTTAAATAGGTTGCATATACATACAAAAAAGCTCCTAATAAAATAAATAAAGCAGAAAAACCTGGAAACCCTATATGATTTGAAAGGTAAAAACCGAGGCAAACACCGATTGCGGTAAAAAAAATGTAATAATTGTAAGCCATTTTTTCAGAAATGTGCTTGCTCACAATTTGTTTATCAGCTTTATTGATAGCATCAATACGCACATCAAAAATATCATTGATTATATAGCCACCAGCGGCTATACAAAGCGTTGCAAGCAGCAGTAAAACAAAATGAATATTTGAAAGAGTTGTTTCCAATTTATAGGCCTCAAAAAGCACAAACTTTATGAGACACTGTAAGAGAACAATAAACAATAAATTTTTATATCTAATGAGTTTAAGAAGCTGCATGGCTTGGTATTGGGTTTATAATGCACACCTTTTTAATCTACTCTGGCATCTAGATTATTATTCCATTTTCCCTGAACCCGAAGTACTTGTTCAATTACATCACGCACACAACCTTTACCTCCTTTTCTATGTGAAATGTATTTAGAGATTGCTTTGATTTCCGGGACAGCATCTTGTGGGCAAGCAGGAAGTCCCACTTGCTGCATCACATACAAATCCGGGATGTCATCTCCCATATACAACGCGTTTTCAGGCTTTATTTGGTAAATATCAAAATATTCATCAAGAGTTTCTGTTTTATGTTGAACACCCAAATGAATGTCTGTAATTCCAAGTGCGTGAAGTCTTTTACGGACACCCTCATTACTGCCCCCGGAAATAATGCACACATTATAACCATTATCAACAGCTGTTTTTAAAGCATAACCATCTTTTATGTTCATTTTTCGAAGCAATTCGCCGCTTGTTGTAACACTCACTGTGCCATCTGTTAAAACACCATCTACATCAAAAACAAATGTGGTAATGTGTTGCAAAAATTCTTTATAGCTTTTCTCTTCCATACGTTTCTGTTATTGCTTGTGATAAAAGTTTGTACAAATCTTTTTGAATGGTTATATCCAATAAATCGAGGTGCTTTTTCATGGTAGTTGTATCATTTCTTTTTGCGGGTCCCGTTTGCATATCCATTGGTGTATCTCGTTCAATTTTTGAGGCAGTTTCTTTTATTAAAGGTTTTAAAATTGAAAAGGGTAACTGGTTGTTTTCAGTAATTTCATATCCAATTTGATATAGGTGATTTACAAAATTACATACAAAAACTGCTGCGAGGTGCAAGTGTTTTCTTTTTTCTGAATCAATTTCATAAACACTACTTGAGATTGTTCTTGCCATTGTTTTTAAAAGTTCTAAATCTTTTTGATCAGAAGCTTCAATACAAATGGGGATTTCATTAAAACACACCTTTCGGTTTTTTGAGAAAGTTTGTAAAGGATAAAAAACACCTTGTCTGTTTTTTGGGTTGAGTTCACTTAAAGCCACACTCCCTGAGGTGTGAACCACCAATCGATTTTCAAAAGCTAAGGTATTTGAGATTTGTGAAACCGAATCATCAGGAACAGCGATGATGTAACAATCTGCCTCCATAAGTTGGTCAAGTTGAGTGGTTTTGCTTCCGCGAAAGCGAATTTCTCTCAACCCTTTTTCACTGCGATTGTAAACCTGAACGACTTCAATCGCTGAAACATTTTCAAATGCAGCAAGCAGATGTGAACCAATATTCCCGGTTCCTAAAATAACAATGCGAATCATTTGGCTAAAATAAGGAAGAAATCTGATTTAAAAGCTCGTGAATCTTTAGGATTTAAATTGGTTGAGAATTCAACTTTATTTATTTGATTTTACATTTTGCTTAGTAATAAAGAAATACTTTAGGATTTAATTAATATTTAACTATTTTGAGGATATTAAAAGACTTATAAAATGGACAAAATTCAGTAAATTTGCGTCCAATTTATTTTCCTCTTAAGGGCAGTACTATGCAAAAAAAAATTGCTTCTATTTTATTTTCGACAAGACTTACCGGAATACTTTTTATTGTCTTTGCCATTGCAATGGGAATTGGCACTTTTCTCGATATGCAACAAACAACCTCACCAACGCCTTATTCCAGGGCAATGGTATATAATGCCTGGTGGTTTGAAGCCATAATGGGGTTATTTGTTATCAATTTTGTTGGTAATATTTTTAAATACCGCCTACTGCGAAAAGAAAAATGGGCAACCCTTTTAATACACTTATCTTTTATCTTTATCATTTTGGGTGCATTTATTACCAGATATATAGGTTTTGAAGGTGTCATGCCCATTAGAGAGGGTGAGACAGAAAACGTGATGCTTTCTGAGAAGGTGTATTTAACCACGATGATTGACGGCGATTTTGAAATAAATGGTGTGCCACAGCGACGGGTTTTGGAAGAGGATTTAAGGTTGTCTGAACGTCTGAAAACAAATTTTAAAATAAAAACCGATTATAACAAACAACCTGTAACCATTGAGTTTGTTGATTACATTAACAATGCCAATGAAACCCTTATTCCTGATGAAACAGGAGAGCCTTATCTTGAGCTCGTTGAAGCAGAAGGCGGCAACAGACATTCACATTGGTTAAAAGAAGGTCAGGTTTCTAGTATTCATGGGGTGTTATTTGCAGTCAATAACTTTACAGAGGGAGCGATAAACATATTGGTTGATGAGGAAAATAGTTATAAAATAAATTCACCTTTTATGGGTGATTTTATGAGAATGGCAGACCAATTTCAAGGAGAAGTTGTTCAAGATAGTTTACAACCTCTGCAATTAAGATCACTCTACCAACTTGCAGGATTATCATTTGTAATTCCACAGCCTTTAACCAAAGGAACATTTGATTTGGTCAAAGCCACTGAGGATCAACCATCACAAATGAATGCATTGGTTCTCAAAGTAACAGCAAATCAAGAGGCAAAAATTGTTAAAATGCTGGGAGGTCAAGGTTTTGTTCCAAAGCCTACTAGTGTTAATGTGGGTGGACTTGATTTTCATTTCTCGTACGGGTCTAAAGAAATTGAACTTCCATTTAGTATTACACTTAATGACTTTATTGCAGAAAAATATCCCGGAACCGAAAAAGCCTATTCGTCATTTATGAGTAAAGTTACTGTGAATAACCCTGATGAAACTTCGTTTGATTATGATATTTTTATGAATCACGTTTTGGACCACAAAGGCTATCGTTTTTTTCAAGCGAGTTTTGACCCGGATGAGTTGGGAACTATTCTTTCTGTAAATCACGATTTTTGGGGAACCTGGATTACTTACATTGGCTATATTCTTTTATATATAAGTTTAATGGCAATCTGGTTTGATCCCAATTCACGCTTTGGTGCTTTGAAAAAAATGCTTGATAAAGTCAAAACCAAAAAGGCAAAACTAGTATCCATTGCATTCCTTTTGATGGGAGGTATTGGGATGGCTCAAGACGCGCATCAACACCAGAATGTGAATTATGAGCAATTAGACTCTATTATTTTTGCCAATCAAGTGGATAAAGAGCATGCGGCAAAATTTGGAAAACTTCTTATTCAAGATGAAGGAGGAAGAATGAAGCCTGTCAATACCTTTGCTTCAGAACTTTTAAGAAAAGTAAGTAAAAGCGACCACTATAAAGGACTAGATGCCAATCAGGCATTTTTATCAATGAGTGAATTTCCCAGAATTTGGGTTGAAATTCCTATGATTAATTTGAAAAGAGGCAATGACAGTCTTCGCAAAATTATTGATGTGCCAGTTGATACAAAAAAGGTATCCTTAATCAAAATGTTTGACGAGTTAGGAAATAGTAAAATTGGCCCCTATCTGGAAGAAGCCTCAAAAAAATCAACTCCAAATCAATATGAAAAAGACCTTCTTAAAACTTATGAAAGCCTTTATTTGCTCAACCAAGGATTGAGTGGAAGTATTTTGAGGATATTCCCCATTCCTGATGATGAAAACAAAACCTGGGTCTCTTTTCCGGAACTTGAATTTGCTGGTATTCAAGGTGCCGATTCACTTTTTACAAGAAACATCCTGCCACTCTATTTTCAATCTTTACGTGAAGCAAGAGTTTCTGGCGATTATTCAAAACCCAATGAGTATATAGACAACATAACAAGCTACCAAAAGCGCTATGGAAGTGATATTATGCCAACTGAAAGAAGGATAGAAGCTGAAATTCTCTATAATAAAGTTGATATATTTAACAGATTGTATAAATATTTTCTGTTGATTGGTGTTGTAATGTTTACGTTTTTAATCATCCAAATTTTAAAGACCAAAAACAAAACGTTAGATCTGTTAGTAAACATTTGTAAATATATTATTTGGTTTTTCTTTGTTTTAATGACCCTTGGTTTAATACTCAGGTGGTATGTTAGTGGTCATGCGCCCTGGAGTGATGCTTATGAGTCTGTCATTTATGTGGCTTGGGCAACGGTATTTTTTGGACTTGCTTTTGGCCGAAAGTCAAATCTCACCATCGCGTCAACAGCCTTTGTGGCTTCAATTGTTTTGTGGGTTGCTCATCAAAACTGGATGGATCCGGCTATCACACCACTAGTTCCGGTTTTGGATTCTTATTGGTTGATGATTCACGTTTCTGTTATAGTGGGAAGTTATGGTCCATTTACCTTAGGAATGATATTGGGTATGGTTGCTTTATTTTTAATGATTCTTACAAATGAGAAGAACAAACATAAAATGGATCTTAATATTAAGGAGATAACCATCATTAGTGAGCTTGCATTGATTCTTGGGATTGGTTTGTTGACTATCGGTAACTTTTTAGGAGGAATGTGGGCCAATGAGAGTTGGGGACGCTACTGGGGCTGGGATCCAAAAGAAACCTGGGCACTAATTAGCATTATGGTTTATGCTTTTGTTGTTCATATGCGATTGATTCCCGGTTTACGAAGTCGCTGGTTTTATAATGTAATGGCCATTCTTGCTTTTGCATCGATTATGATGACTTATTTTGGTGTGAACTTTTATCTGGTTGGTCTTCATTCTTATGCGAGTGGAGATAAACCAATCACCCCTAGTTTTATTTATTATACTCTCCTTTTTGTTGCAATTTTATCGACCTGGTCTTATTTTAAACACAAAAAATATTTTAGCAAGAAATAATAATTAGCGGTGACCTTTTTATCTGTTTACACGCACAAGAAGCACTTCAACCTTAGGGTCTTTGAGTGCTTTTCTTGTTTGAAAGAAGAAGAATATAAGTAAAGGGTTTCAGGTTTGTAAATATAAACAAAACAAGAAACCCTCTAAAATAGCTTAGTGATTTTTAATTGTAAACATAGTCAGGTTGTTCATCAATCATTCTATGGTCTTCCTGAATTTGCTCACTAATGTCAAGTTTTTTATAAAGTTGTTTGGTTATTTTCTCAACCTCTTTTTCACTTATGTTGAGTTTAATTGCAATTTTTGCATTGTCCTTCCCTTTGGAAATATGCGTTAAGATTTTAGTTTCCAGATTACTTAAATCATGAAGGTTGACCAGATTTTCTAAATATAAATCATCAACCATTTGAATGTTATCAGGACTTCTTAAAAGTTCAATCCGTTTTAAATAAAGCCTCATTTCAATTTGCATCATTTCATTTTCTTCTTTTAAAGCTCTCATTCTGTACATGATAGCATACGTTAAAACTAGCATTTCAATAATGCCCGCTGTTTTAATATGAACCGGTGTAACACCCAGAAAAGTGATACCAAATCCTGTCAAAACATAATAATCAACCATTAAAATAAAGAGTAAACTGTAAGCAACCACATAAAATCTAGCATAAACTTTTTCTTTAAATAAGAATGCCCCTGCAATCAAATAATTGAGCAACACTGCCCAAATAAAGGAGTTGCCAAATGCTGCAAATATCCAGTTGTTTGTAACCCAATAGCATATAAATGAAATGAGTGAAGCACTTATTAAAGTAGCAGTTAACCATTTTAGTTTTGGCATCAAATCATCGAGTTTTAAAAACTTGGTTGCAAAATGTGATGCAAACAAAGCCACAGAGAGATGTAATAAAGGTTCCAGATATTTGATTGTGAAAACTGAATCATATCCCATAAGTCTGAAAAGGCCGTCACTGTAAAAGAATGATAACGTGATTGTTGTTAAAACTGCACTGTAATACAAAAACACCTTTTCATCAAACAAGAAAAAGCACATCAGATTTATGATAATTACCATAATGGCAAACCCATAATAAGAGCCCAGTTTAAAAAGAGATTGCTGATTTGCTTTTGCAAAACTTTCTTCTGAGGTTATTTGTAATGGAAAAAATGCCTCTTTTTCAAAATTTACATACAAGTAAATTGGATATTCTTCAAATTCATCCAAACGAAAAGAAGGATATCTCGTGTAGGAAATTTCTTCAAGTTCTTTTTTTGACGCTGAAAATAACTTTAAATTATTGAGATGTGCAGTAGGGATGTGTAAAACACTTCCAGAGTTTGCTTTATTAGTAATTTTAAACCAATAAGGGCCATTTTCTAGTCCAAAATTATTTTTACTAAAGGGCTTAAAATCAGCATTTATTACGTCCTCAATTTGTAATTCTTGATGTGTATCCTTTAAAAATTGCACTGAATTTTGAGCAAATAAATTGGCACAAAAAAGGAATACAACACTAAGGTAAATAGTTCTCATAGGTTAAATTTTAATACGATTTGGGAGTACTAATATAGATAAAAAAACACTTTATCCTAAAAAAATAACACTTAATCGATAAAAAAATGAAAAAAACATATTTGAGAACTTGATTAAAGTTTACAAGATAAGAATGATAATTAGTAATAAAAATTATTTAAAATACTTTATATCAGTGTTTTATATTAATGTAATTTAATTATTTACACTATCAAATCCTTTAATTATTATGTTAAAAAATTAACATTTAGTGAATCATGTTTTCGGGTTTTACCCACTCATCAAATTCTTCTTCAGTAAGATAGCCTAGATTGACAGCTTCCTCTTTGAGAGTAGTTCCGTTTTTATGAGCTGTATTGGCAATTTCTGCAGCTTTGTAATAACCAATTTTTGGATTTAATGCTGTTACTAACATCAATGAATTGTTTAATTGTTTTTCAATTACTTTATGATTGGCTTCTATCCCTTTTGCACAATGCTCATCAAATGAAATACAAGCATCGCCAAGTAATTGAGCAGACTGCAATATATTTGCAGCCATAACAGGTTTGAATACATTAAGTTCATAATGGCCTTGCATGCCACCAACAGATATGGCCATATCATTCCCAATTACTTGTGCGCATACCATAGTAAGCGCTTCAGATTGTGTTGGGTTTACTTTACCGGGCATAATAGAAGAACCGGGTTCGTTAGCAGGAATGATAATTTCTCCAATACCACTGCGTGGACCACTTGCAAGCAATCTAATATCATTGGCAATTTTATTTAAAGAAACGGCTAATTGCTTTAAAGCTCCGTGAGTTTCAACGATAGCATCATGTGCTGCGAGTGCTTCAAATTTATTTTCTGCAGTTTTAAAAGGCAAACCGGTAAATTTTGCGATATATTCTGCAACTCTTTTTGAGTACCCTTTTGGAGTGTTGATGCCTGTGCCTACGGCAGTTCCGCCAAGGGCAATTTCAGAAAGATGGTCGAGCGTGTTGTTCAAAGCTCTTAAACCATGATCGAGTTGTGAAACATAACCACTAAATTCCTGACCTAGAGTAAGAGGAGTTGCATCCATCAAATGGGTACGACCAATTTTAACTACATCTTTGAACTCTTCAGATTTTACTTTAAGTGTATTTCTGAGTTTTGTGACACCTGGAATAGTGACCTCAGTTATTTTTTTATAGGCGGCAATATGCATCGCCGTTGGAAAGGTGTCGTTTGAGGATTGGGATTTGTTTACATCATCGTTGGCTTGGAGTGTCTTTTCACTTTCTTGACTTTTCGGCGTGTGGGAGTCTATTATTTTTCCGGCAAGTTGATGAGCGCGGTTTGCAATCACTTCATTAACGTTCATATTACTTTGTGTGCCACTTCCTGTTTGCCAAATAACCAGAGGAAACTGATCATCATGCATTCCTTCCAGAATTTCATCACAGACTTGTGCTATTAAATCACGTTTTTCTGATGTTAAATCACCCAATTCTCTGTTTGTATAAGCAGCAGCCTTTTTTAAATATGCAAATCCATAAATGATTTCCAGGGGCATAGACGCTTGAGGACCAATTTTAAAATTATTTATTGATCGTTGAGTTTGAGCTCCCCAAAGCTTTTCAGCAGGAACTTTTACCTCTCCCATTGTGTCTTTTTCGATTCTATATTCCATAGTTTTTATGCAAAATAATTAGCATTGCAAAAGTACAAAAAAGCAATACTTCCATCAGTGTAAATGAATAGAATTTTGAAGTATTTGGATTCAAAAAAACGACCTTTTGGTAAAAGCCGTTTATAATTGAATCTAAAGGAAAAAATTAGGAAAACATTGCCGCAACTTTTTCTGCTTTTGGAGTTTCAGAATAGTCATAGAATCCTTCCTTGCTTTTTATACCCAGTTTTCCGGCCATTACCATATTAACGAGAAGGGGGCAAGGAGCATATTTAGGGTTTTTAAATCCGTCATACATCACATTAAGTATCGATAGGCACACATCAAGACCAATAAAATCTGCTAGTTGTAAAGGTCCCATTGGGTGCGCCATCCCCAGTTTCATCACTGTGTCTATTTCTTCCACACCGGCAACTCCATTGTAAAGCGTTTCTATCGCTTCATTAATCATGGGCATTAAAATGCGGTTTGCAACAAAGCCCGGGTAATCATTCACTTCTACCGGAACTTTACCCAGTTTTTTTGATAATTCAGCGACTGTTTGATAAACCTCTGTAGAGGTATTATACCCTTTAATGATTTCAACAAGTTTCATAATGGGTACAGGATTCATAAAGTGCATCCCGATAACTTGCTGAGGTCTGCTAGTGACTGCTGCAATTTTTGTGATGGATATCGAAGAAGTATTGGTTGCGAGTATAGTGTCTTCAGGACAAAAAGTATCTAGGTCTTTGAAGATTTTAAGTTTTAAATCAACATTTTCGGTGGCAGCTTCTACAACCAGACTTGCATATTCCACGCCCTCTTCCATATTAGTAAAAGTACTAATGTTTGCCAGTGTTTCTGTTTTTTGCGCTTCAGTGATTTTTTCTTTTGCGAGCATACGGTCAAGGTTATTGGTAATGGTTGCCACGCCGCGTTTAAGTGATTCTTCAGAGATATCGATTAGTTGTACTTTGTATCCGCTTTGCGCGAAAGCGTGTGCTATGCCGTTTCCCATAGTTCCGGCTCCAATGACTGCTACGTTTTTCATACTATAGCCCCGCAATTAATGTGGGGTCGCTTTTTAAATTAAACTTTATTTATATTTTATTAAAATTTTCTAATATCATCATTGCCACTCTCAATGCATCTGTTCCTTGTTCAAGTGGTACTACAGGTGTTGTGTTGTTGTTTATAGAATCTGCAAATGTATTGAGTTCATCAAGAATGGCATTGTTGGGGGCTACTTTTGGGTTATCAAAGTAGATTTGCTTTTTTATTCCTTCGGCATTTTGAAGAATCATATCAAAGTCTCCGGGAGTTTTTGGAGCGTCTTTCATTTTTACTACCTCACATTTCTTTTCGAGAAAATCTACCGAAATATAGGCGTCACGCTGAAAGAATCGTGATTTTCTCATGTTTTTCAACGAAATGCGGCTTGCTGTAAGATTTGCCACACAACCATTTTCAAATTCGATGCGTGCATTAGCAATATCAGGGGTTTCACTTATCACAGAGACCCCGCTGGCATGTATGTTTTTTACTTTTGAACGCACCACACTCAAAATGGCATCTATATCGTGAATCATTAAATCCAATACTACTGATACATCAGTTCCACGCGGATTGAATTCTGCCAAACGATGTGTTTCAATAAACATTGGGTTGTCTATCATATGATTTACGGCCATAAAAGCAGGATTGAATCGCTCAACGTGACCAACCTGTCCTTTAACTCCATATTCATTTGCTAATCGAATTAACTCTTCGGCTTCAGCTACTGTTGTCGTTATTGGCTTTTCAATAAATAAGTGTTTGCCGGATGAAATTACTTTTTTTGCAGTTTCAAAGTGATATAGCGTGGGAGTAACTACATCTACCATATCACAAGCTTCAATCAGTGACTCTGGCGTTTCAAAAGGTTTATATCCAAATTCGTCAGCAATTTTTTTTCTAACCGAAGCATCAGCATCATAAAATCCCTGCAAGTCATATTTTTCAGATTGTTGTAGAAGTTTTAAATGTATTTTTCCCAGGTGGCCTGCACCTATAACACCGGCTTTAAGCATAGTCATTTATTTTTCACAAAAATAAGGTTTTTTTAGCAGAAAGCGGTAGGATGAAAATTCCGAATTTTTAAGATTAAGTAATCATTGGTCGAGCAGTAATTTACATCATACAAAACTTAAACACGAAACATTTCCCTATATTAGCAACGTCATTAAAACCCAGATGATCACCTTGGAAACACGCATTTACCAAAAGGAAAATAACCTGCACATCGGAAAGCTTTTTCGCGAAAGCATTAAAGACATTATTAACTCTCGATTTTTAGCACGTCAGCTTGCTGTGCGCGATATCAAAGCACAATACAGACAATCCTATTTTGGCATTTTATGGGCTTTTATCACACCTCTGGCAACAGCCATGGTTTGGATTGTTTTGAACGGGACAGGAACGGTGCGCCTTTCAGATACAGGAATTCCTTATCCTTTATATGTTTTTTGCGGAACACTTTTATGGTCAATTATCACCGAGGCAATTAACTCACCAATGGCGAGTACAAATAGTGCCAGAGGTATTCTCTCAAAAATTAATTTTCCAAAGGAAGCTTTAATTATATCTGGGATTTATAAATTGCTATTTAATACTTCAATCAAAGTCATTTTATTATTGATTTTTGTGTTTGTTTTTGGAGTGGGAATTCACTGGAGTTTATTGTTATTTCCTTTAGCAATTTTAGGAGGTCTTCTCATTGGTACCACGATTGGATTATTTATAACTCCTTTGGGAATGTTGTACAAAGACATAGGAAAAATTATTTCCTTTGGGATGCAATTTTTAATGTATGCAACACCCGTTGTTTATGCGATTCCAAAAGAGGGATTGATGAAAACCCTTATGGAATGGAATCCTTTGACCCCCATTATCCTAACAGGAAGAGATCTTGCAGTGGGCACAACACCAGAATATCTCACTTATTTTCTAATTGTAATGGTGAGTTGTATTCCTTTGTTTTTTGTAGCATTGATTCTTTACCGGGTTTCTATACCGGTACTCGTTGAGCGATTGAGCGGGTAGAGGTACTAATTTGATAATGTCTAATGAGATTCTATTTGATGACTTAGTAAGTTATCCTTGTAACTTTGGCTATTTTTCAAAGATTTCAATTTCAAAAAGGGAGTCCCAGTTTTTTCCGGTCACAAACAATTTGTTTTGTTCTCCTTTATAAGCAATACCATTTAAAACATCCAAAAATTGATGTTGCTTTACCTTGGACTGTAAATCACTTAAATCAATAACACCCTCAACGGCACCATTTTTTGGATTGATAATCGCAATGGCATTTTTTTGAAAAATATTTGCATAAATTTTTCCTTCAACCCATTCAAGCTCGTTAACACTATTAATTCTACTGGTGTTTGTGTAAATTTCAATGTAACTTTCTTCTGTTAGGTTGTCTTTGTTTAATGTCCAAATTTTTTCTGTGCCATCGCTTTTATAAATTGTTTCACCGTCATTGCACAGCCCCCAGCCTTCATTACTTTTTGAATAGACAAAACTACCTGTTTTTTCAAGGGTTTCCAGATTGTAAATGAATCCGGTGTTTTCTCTCCAGGTTAGCTGATATATTTTGTTGTTAAGTATGGTGATTCCTTCACCAAAATAAGCATTGTCTAGGTCAATTTGTTTGAGGACTTCTCCAGTTTTATAGTTTGTTTTTCGTAAGGAAGATTTTCCATATTGCCCTGTGCTTTCATATAAATAGTCACCATGAAACTCGAGCCCCTGAGTGTAAGCTTCTATATCGTGTGGATACGTGTTTATGATTTTATAACCATAGAGTATTGGACGTTCTGAGGCAAGTATGTATAGGTCTTTTGAAGGAGTTTCGGTTTTTTTATCGAGATACACTTTAGCGTGCAAAATTCTGTTTCCCAGTTTTTGATTTTCTAATGAAAAATGAAAGGGCTCGTCAAGATTAGCTGTGCCTAAGCGGTTTTCATCAATATAAATAACAATAGAGTCGGCTTTTTTGTTTTGAGTGTTTTCTAGGCTCACAGTCAACATTTCATTGCTTTTGTATGATTTTTTTGGTTCTTTTATTTTTATTTCAAAAGTCATTTCATCCTTTGAAGTGTTGTTACAGGAAATAATCAGGAGTGTTATAATTGAAATAACAAATGGCATTGACTTCATTTTTTTTCTTTTAGATGTTTGTTTTTAAAATGATTACAAAGGTAGTATTTGCACTTATAATTTACTGTTTTAATTCTTAAAAAAAATCTTGTACAAGGGTAAAAAGATAGTATCTTTGCAGTGGCAAGTCCTACACAACCAGCTCCTGTTGAATCCTCCAGGGCGGGAACGCAGCAAAGGTAAATGGTCGTAGCGGTGTGATGTAGGTAGCTTGCCATTTTTTATTTCCACTATTTTGAGAATTTCAAGAAACTTTTTCTTGACAGGCTCATACAAGAAGAAACGTCGACTTCTATAAACTTACAGTTACAATCGCTCACCTTTTCTCTAAAATTTATCAGATATTTGCATAAATCGATTTTTATGTCAAAAGTAGTATGTATTACAGGGGCGTCATCTGGTATTGGAAAATCAATTGGCGAATTTCTTGTTACAAAAGGGTATCGTGTTTTTGGTTCCAGCCGCAACCCTGAAAAGTATCCAAATACACATTTTCCTTTGTTTCAACTGGATGTTAGAGATGCTGTTTCTGTGGTTCAGTTTATTGAAAGAGTGACTTTAGAAGCCGGCAAAATTGATGTCTTGATTAATAATGCCGGTGTGGGAATCACAGGGCCTATCGAGGAAACTCCGGAGCAGGAAATAAAAGCTGCTTTTGAAACTAATTTTTATGGTCCCATAAGAGTCATAAAAGCAGTGCTTCCGCTTATGCGAAAACAAAAAAGCGGATTGGTAATCAATATTACATCCATTGCAGCATACATGGGGTTACCTTATAGAGGGTTCTATTCAGCGAGTAAATCGGCTCTTGAGATTACAACAGAGGCTTTGCGTATGGAAACCAAACAATTTGGTATTGTATTTACTACTATTGCGCCCGGTGATTTTGCTACAAATATTGCATCCGGTCGCTATCATGCACCCTTGATTGAACAATCTCCTTATAAAAGGGATTACAGTGTTACACTTAATTTAATGAACTCACATGTTGATGCCGGTAAAGATCCACTGGAAATGGCAAAAGCTGTTTATGATATTATACAATCAAAACATCCCGAAGTGCGATATAAAGTGGGTGATTTTATGCAAAAATTTTCGGTATTTTTAAAAAATATTCTTCCCGGAAAAACCTATGAAAAATTGTTAATGAATCATTACAAAATAAAATAATCTTAAATTTTATGATTCAGCAAATGAGATGTTAAAGTCATTTATTTAGGATATTGTAGTTATCAACAAAATAGTTTGATAATTATTTTTAAAAATACATCATTGACTAACTATCTTATTTATTTTTACATCAGATTCAAAACTTAAAAACACACTATGAAATTTTTTATTGATACGGCAAATTTAGACCAAATAAAAGAAGCTCAAGACCTTGGTATTCTTGACGGTGTTACCACAAATCCTTCATTAATGGCAAAAGAGGGAATCACAGGAAGGGATAATATTTTAAAGCATTATGTTGCTATTTGCAATATTGTTGATGGTGATGTGTCTGCAGAGGTTATCGCGACTGATTATGAAGGAATGGTAAGAGAAGGTGAAGAGCTGGCGGGATTGCATGAGCAAATTGTTGTAAAAGTGCCAATGATTAAAGAAGGTATCAAGGCTATAAAATATTTTACAGATCAAGGGATAAGAACCAATTGTACACTTGTTTTTTCTTCCGGTCAAGCACTTCTTGCTGCCAAAGCAGGAGCCACCTATGTGTCACCTTTTATAGGTCGTCTTGATGATATTTCAACAGACGGTTTGAACCTCATTTCCGAAATAAGATTGATATATGACAATTATGGTTTTGATACAGAAATTCTGGCCGCATCTGTTAGACACACAATGCATGTTATTGATTGTGCAAAACTGGGAGCAGATGTCATGACCGGACCTTTGTCGTCAATTTTAGGACTGTTGAAACACCCTCTTACAGACATTGGCTTAGCACAATTTCTTGCTGATTACAAAAAAGGAAATTAACAAAAAGAGTCTTTAGGAGAGGAGGTTATATGGAAACCTTAATGCTTAAATACTCTTACATAAAAAAATTCCAAATTTCAAAGCAAAGTATCTGTCTTTGGAATTTGGAATTTGTTGTTTTTGGAATTTAAGTATTTTATTGGTTTAAAATGCCCAGTAACTGCTCTTCAAACTTAACACTGAACAAATTTGTGTAGTTATCAATGATTTTTGAATCTGCGTCAATAATCATTGCTTTATTTATACTATTGATTACCAAATGCTCCATCGCTGTTTCAGTCTCCTCAAATCTAAATTCAAAATTCTTATCAAAACCATGCCTGTTAATCGTTTGTTTCCAGGTTTTAATATCATCATTTGTGTTAAAGCCAATGAAATCAAACTCAGGATATTTAAGTTTTAACTCATCAACCTTTGAATGAACTTCTTTGAGGTGGTTCAAGGAGTGTATAGACCAGAAAAATATTATTGACGGCTTTTTAATCAGGGATGAAAATGTATACCTTTTATCATTATAGTCTAAAAAACTAAGTTGGGGTAATTCGTTTCCGGGCATTAACTTCAAGGAGGCTTCAGAAATGTTTTTTATTTCCTCTTTATGACCTTGGTCAGTACTTATTTTAAAATAAAGTTCAAGAGCTGCTTTTTCTTCATCGGGACTTTTAGAATTTATAATAAATCGCCTGATGGAAGTTTTTAAAAGACTGTTTTTCAATTCACTTAAACTTATTAGAGAATCGATTGTGTTCAGCTTATTAGAGATATGTATAAATGAATCACTATTGTATGGAAATTCATTTTTATAGGATTCATAAGATAAAAAATCAAAATGACGCTGCATAAAGCGATAATAAGTGTAGTATGACTGAAGATCTTCACTATTGTAGTCTAAATTTTTTCTAAAATCATAGTAGTCATCGGGAAGTTGAGAATCAGAAACTTGATTTCTGCCAAAATGAGCATATGGATAAATTTCCTTTTTGTCATAATAATCATAAGTTATATTAGCCAAAGCGATTTTGTGAAAAGCCTCACAAGGCTTTACTCTCTTTATAAATCTTTCAAGGTTTTCCATCCTAAAGTTTCTCATTGAGTCGAGTTTTGTTAAAAACTCCTCAACAGGAAGTTGATAAAAGGGTCTCATGCTTTGATTTTCCAGCTCGTTATGGATGAACATATTTATGAGAAAGTTGTTGCGTTCTGCACCTTTTCCTGTGAAGGCTAGTGATTCATCAAATTCAATTGTATTTAAACGCAGCATGAGACTATCGCCGGGTTCTAAATAAATCATCTGGTATTCATGATGAATAAAATTAAACAATCCTTTTTCTACGTTTTCTATGTAATATAAAAAGCGGTTGTTTTGATCCAGAGATATGGTGTCAATTATTTTTTCATTTTTGGAGAGGATAATTTGATTTGAATGTGGGTTGATAATTTCGCCACCAAACCATGCCCCTTTTTCACTCTGTGATTTCTCAAAGCCACAGCTGTTGAACATCAAACCAATAAGAGTTAAAAGTAAAATTCTATTCATAAGCGGTAAAGTTATAAATTTACCTAACAAACAAATGTATAATTTGATGATATATTTGGATGTTAATTGTGAGTTAAATCGATAAATAAAACGTTAATCTTTCGCTTTAAGCTAGTAAATAGTTAATTTTGCGCCCTATTAAAAATAAAGTATATGTTATCAGTTTCAAATCTATCTGTTCAATTTGGTAAAAGAGTCTTGTTTGATGAGGTAAATACAACATTTACTCAAGGAAATTGTTATGGAATAATTGGAGCAAACGGTTCCGGTAAATCAACATTTTTAAGGATTATTTCAGGCAAAGAAGACCCCACATCGGGACAGGTTCATCTGGAACCCGGAAAAAGAATGTCTGTTCTTGAACAAAATCACAACGCTTATGATGATTTTCAGGTACTGGAAACTGTGGTAATGGGAAATAAAGAATTGTTTGGAATCAAAAAGGAAATAGACACACTTTATGAAGATTATTCTGACGAAAATGCAGATAGAATTGGCGAACTTCAAGTAAAGTTTGAGGAAATGAATGGATGGAATGCAGACAGTGAGGCCGCTGCTTTATTGTCCAATCTAGGAATTCCTGAAAGTGTACATTATTCAATGATGAAAGACCTTGACGGAAAGCAAAAAGTAAGGGTCTTGCTTGCTCAAGCCCTTTTTGGAAGCCCCGATGTATTGATTATGGATGAGCCCACAAACGATTTGGATTATGAGACCATTACCTGGCTGGAAAATTTTATTGCAAATTATGATAACTGCGTTATTGTAGTTTCTCACGACCGTCACTTTCTTGATTCGGTTTGTACACACATAAGTGATATTGACTTTGGTAAAATAAATCATTATAGTGGCAATTATACTTTTTGGTATGAATCCAGCCAGCTTGCAGCAAGACAGCGATCACAGCAAAATAAAAAAGCAGAGGAGAAGAAAAAAGAACTTCAGGAGTTTATTATGCGATTTAGTGCAAATGTTGCTAAGTCAAAACAAGCAACTTCCAGAAAGAAAATGATTGAAAAACTCAACATTGAGGAAATTAAACCTTCAAGCAGACGATACCCGGCTATTATTTTTGAACGCGAACGTGAAGCCGGTGATCAAATTTTAAACATTGAAAATTTGGGTGCTTCCCTGGAAGGTGACATTTTATTTAAAGATGTAAACTTAAATCTTTCAAAAGGTGACAAAGTGGTGGTTTACTCAAAAGATTCAAGAGCAACAACAGCATTTTATGAGATTTTAAATAACAACCTCAAACCCGATTTGGGTAAATTTAATTGGGGCATCACAACAACACAAAGTTATTTACCCCTTGATAATTCAACCTTTTTTGAGAATAAACTCTCCTTAGTTGATTGGTTACGCCAATGGGCTAAAACTAAAGAAGAACGTGAAGAAGTATATTTAAGAGGGTTTTTAGGAAAAATGATTTTTAGTGGTGAAGAGGCATTAAAAACTTCAAATGTGTTATCTGGAGGGGAGAAAGTGCGTTGTATGTTGAGCAGAATGATGATGATGCGCGCTAATGTTTTGATGCTTGATGAACCCACAAACCACCTCGATCTGGAATCTATTACAGCTTTCAACAATTCATTAAAAAACTTTAAAGGAACAGTGCTTTTAACCACTCACGATCACGAGTTTGCACAATCTGTTGGAAATAGGGTTATAGAATTAACTCCTAGTGGCATCATCGATCGCTACATCACATTTGATGAATATATGGAGGACTCTAAGATAAAAGAGTTGAGAAATAAAATGTATCAAAATAATTAACTAGACTTCAGCCTGCTACCAAGAATAGCTCCAACAACTCCTCCTACAACTCCACCAATGATTGCATTGTTATCATTTATGTTCAACAATCTCAACAGTAAAAAAGTCAAAATGGCTACTGTGATAGAAACAATAACTATAGTAAGAAAGGTTTTTTTATTCATATCTTATTGATTTCCAAGAAAAACTAAAGTTAAAATTACAAAAATTCACGATTAAATAACATTTTAAAGTAAGAAATATAGTAATTTATTAAAGTTAAGTGATTGCTTATTTTTTTTCCAAATCTTCAAGAGCACTATCAACAATCACTTTTGCCTTATCATATTCATCTCGATGAACAAATAGTTGAATCATACCCGGAATACCGCCAAAACCGCCCCACGTGCCGCTTGATAGTTCATCTTTTACTATAGGAAACACATTAATTTCTTCAAGTCTGCTTTGAATCATTTTTATAAATACAGTTGACCCGGTATAAATTCTTATATAATCCTCTTTGTCTTCATTCATATTCTCTACCCGTTAAAATATTTACTATTCCACATTTGGTTATTAAAATTTTTGCCAAGTGCCACTCCATAAAACAAAACAATTGCCGCTACCCACTTAAACATAAATAAAAATACAATAAATGTTTGGTTTAGAGATTGTTCTTTTGAAAATAAACCATCCGGAATTAATAAAGTGAGGAAAATACTGAGTAAAAAAACTGTAAAAATCAAATTTTCAAAATTTTTATAAGGCCACATTAATAGCTTTCTAAATGGATGTAAATCAGTACCCCATTTGTGGATTAAGTAAAAATAATCATTACCAAGTGGTACAAAAAGCAAGGGGTCATCAGCATTTTTTAAACGAAACATTTTAGAAGGTGCTACAATTTTTAAATTTTGAATGTCTGTTTGATGTTCATTTTCTAAATTTTGAATTTTATCAATTGCTTCAGTTGGAATACTTCCCTTGAAAAGTGCAAAATCCAAGAACCGAAGCCGGTAATTAATACAAAGTGTTTTGATATCCTCTATATGAAAAATGCGAGTTGAATCAAGTCTTTCTAGATGAAACCGGTTTACTGTTTTTGTATCATTTCTAATTTTATCCAATATGATTTCAGTCTTATTCTGAGAGATAATCCTTTGCTTTCTTATCTTATTTAAAGATGTTTCGAGATTTGTTGAACGCGTCATAGTGTTTTTTGTCTAAAATTAATTTCAAAACAATAAACATACAAAATTTTAACACTATAATAATTATACCAATTCAAAGCTATGGACGTTATGTTACCTTAAGTGAACTTTGTATATTTACCGTCTAAATTAAAAGTCATGCAACATCTAATAAATTCAAATCGACTTATAGTAATATTGTTTATTTTAACTGTAAGCACTACTTTTTCTCAAAGTAAATACAAAACTACAGACGCTCGAGAGATTTCAAAAAGCATGGGTGAATACATTACAAACTCAAACTTGTCTTTGTCTGAAAACCTTTTTAATATACCCACCTTTTCACATACAGCCTCACTCTACAAAATTATAAACTTTGAAGAGTTGATTGAAAATGAAGAAATGGTTACTGTTTTTATTTCAGATAACAATGCGTTTGCTCATCTTTCTGATAAAGAACGCAAGGCTTTACTTTCTGAATCCAATAAAGAACATTTAAAAGAAATTGTGTCATATTATGTTATCCCGGGCAGGGTAGATGAGCACTCCATACAAAAAGCTATTTCTGATGGTAATGGTTCAGCCAGTTTTAGGACTTTGAATGGAAAAACCGTTCGATTATTACTAGAAGATAATCAAATCTATTTGTATGCAGATAAAGGTTCAAAAAGTAAATTAATGGAAACAAATTTTCGCCATAGCAAAGGTTTCTTTCACCTTACAGACGGTTTTGCCATACCACAATAAAAGTCATCTATTCTTCTTCTTCACAACAAGTTAACTTCAAGTTAAATAATTACTAATTGATTGCCAAACCTATTTTTGTTTAAGTATTTATGCATAATTTTAAACATTATTTGGAAAGCTCTTTTTTCTTAAAATCCAAAAGAGACTTTTTTTCGTAAATAATAGCATAAATCATTAATTAATCATTTAAACAAAAATTGTTATGAAAAAGAAAAATTTATTTAGTACAGTTGTGCTTGCTCTTTCCTTAATTATTGGATCTACGGGATTTGCACAAAACAAAATGAGCAAAGATTCTGATGTTAAAACTGTGGGTGGAGCTCCAATGTATCCCACAAAAAACATTGTTGAAAATGCTGTTAACTCAAAGGATCACACCACTCTTGTTGCAGCAGTAACCGCAGCCGGTCTGGTTGAGACTTTACAGTCTGATGGTCCTTTTACAGTATTTGCTCCTGTTAACAAAGCCTTTGAAGCACTACCGGAAGGTACTGTTGAAACGCTTTTAAAGCCTGAAAACAAAAAAGCTTTACAGGGAGTATTGTCATACCACGTTCTTTCCGGTAAATTTGATGCTGCCGCTGTCGTTGCTGCCATAAAGAAAGGAAATGGAACAGCAACATTTACAACTGTTTCTGGAGGTAAATTAATGGCAAGTATTAATAACGGAAATGTGCAACTCACTGACGAGAATGGGAGGACAGCTTTAGTTACTATTGCAGATGTACACCAATCAAACGGTGTGATTCATGTTATTGATTCTGTTGTGTTGCCAAAATCATAACGGGAATTAAATTGCTTTGTAAAAACGCTTTTCAAATCGAAAAGCGTTTTTTTTTACCTTAATTCAGCACCAAGTTGTGATTCAAATTGTTGCCGTAATTTGTTCATCACGTTATCAATTTGTTTGTCTGTCAAAGTTTTTTTATCATCTCTCAATGTAAAACTAATTGCATAGGACTTTTTGTCTTTCGGTAAATTCTTACCTACATAAACATCAAATAATTGAATATCTTTTAAAAGCTTATTTTCTGTACTTTTTGCAATTTCATAGATTTTTTGAAAAGATACTTTTTCATCTATTAACAAGGCAAAATCACGGTTTGCATCCGGAAATTTGGGAATCTCTTTTAGTGTTATGGATTT
>DAINOA010000017.1:0-13088 GCA_036735625.1 Planktosalinus sp.
CGAGTGTCAATACATTTTTCATCTTGCGCAATTTTAGCGCATAAGCAGTTTGGTCTTTGGGACTGTAAAAATAAAACTACGGGGAGAATTATATATAATTGTAAAGTTAACAAATAATAAATTAATTGTAATAAGAATTATTTAAATGATAATAAATCTATTGCAGATTACTATTTATTGTAATATTGTAATAAATATATTTAATTTTTTTAGAATGTTTAATAAAATTGGCATTAGATTTGTAAAACTCAAATAACAACATATAAAACCCTACATTATGAAAACAATTACTCTTAGTGTTTTAGCACTATTTTTCACATCTATTGTCTCGGCACAATTAAACTACTCTATTGTGATTTTTACTGAAGACAATTCTAAATTCACACTTTTTCTCAATAATATTCAGCAACACGAGTTTCCGGAATCAAATGTATTGGTAACCAATCTGAATGCACCTCTCTACAAGGCAAAACTTGTGTTTGAATCTTCCGAGAAAGAAACACTAGAAACAAATATGTATATGCCAGATCAATCTGCTGAAATAACTTACATTGTTACTGAGAAAAAAGGAAAACTAAGGATGCGAATGTTTTCTGCAGTTCCACTACCTGATGTTTATGTTGAAATTCCAAACCAGCGTGTCATTGGTACAGTAATTACTGAACCTGTTTATACAGAAACGGTATCAACTCGTGTAAATACCAGCAACACAATGGGTGGAATTGGTATGGATGTCAACATTGGCGGTACAGGTGTTAGCGTAAATGTAAATGTGAATGATAACTTAGGTTATTATGAAGAAACCACAACAGTAGTCTCAAGTAGTTCTCAACAAAATCATTATGTAATGCAAGGATATGGTGGACCCATAGGTTGCCCTTGGCCTATGGAGGTGTCTGACTTTCAGGAAGCCAAAAGAACGGTTTCCTCAAAAACCTGGGATGAAACCCGTTTAAGTTTAGCAAAACAGATTGTTGCTTCAAATTGTTTATTTGCAGACCAGGTGCGTGATATGGTTCAATTGATGGAATGGGAGGAAACAAAACTAGACTTTGCAAAATTTGCTTATGATTATACCTATGACATTGGTAACTACTTTAAAGTATCTCAAGCTTTTGAATGGGAAGATTCAACTGAAGAATTAAATAGATACATTGCAAACAGAAACTAAAAATAAAACCTGCTTCTGGCAGGTTTTATTTTATTCTTTAATTTCAAAAGTATCTGAAGGACTCTCCACATCCGGATAATTTAACATGCCTTCTCCATCTGCTATAATTGTGGAAACTGTGGCATCACCGGTAACATTAACCACCGTTCTAAACATATCCAATATTCTGTCAACAGGAAAAATAATCGCAATCCAAGCAGGGTTTAAGCCCACAGAATCCAAAACAATTATCAACATTACCAAGCCCGCACTGGGAACAGCTGCCGAGCCAATGGAGGCTAATGTGGCAGTGATTACTACTATCAACTGCTGGCCAATGGTCAAATCTATCATATGCATTTGTGCTAAAAACACCACTGCTATTGCTTGATACATACTAGTCCCGTCCATATTGACAGTAGCACCAATGGGCAGTACAAAACTGGAAATTTTCTTGTCAACACCCAGATTGTTTTCAACACACTCCATTGTTACCGGTAAGGTCGCTGCACTACTCGAAGTCGAGAAAGCCAGTGTTTGAGCAGGTCCCATTCCTTTGAAAAATCCTTTGTAAGGAATTTTCTTTACAAACACTTTGAGAACCATTGGATAAATAACAAAAATCATAAGTAGGAGTCCGACAAGAACGGTCAATGAGTACCAGCTCAAGCCTTTAAAAATTTCAATAACCTTCCCAATATCATCACCTGCCATTTTACTTACCACACCGGCTAACAACGCAAACACAAAAAATGGAGCTGCTTGCATCACCAAATCAACCATTTTGAGAAACACTTCCATGCCGCCATCAACAAAAGACAAAACCGGCTTTGACTTGTCTGAAGGTATGAATAATAAACAGACCCCAAAAAAGATAGCAAAAAAGATGATTTGGAGCATCAAACCATTGTTTGATAAAGAGTAAAAGAAATTATCAGGCACTATATCAACCAAAGGTTGTAAGGGGGTCGTTTTTTTTGTTTTGTCTGCCGTTTCCAGTTTATCTGAAACTGATGCTTCCTTGAGTTCTTTTTTAGTTAATTCAGAAATTTCCTGAGCGCGTGCAAAAAATGCAGGATCCTGTAAATAATTAATACCGTCTTTAATTTCATATCCCTGCTCTGAAGCCCAAATTTCATAACTAATTCTGTTGTCAATGCGGCTTTGCTCGTCGATTAATTTTCCTGGTTTGACAGCATTTACGAGCATAAGTCCAAGTCCTATGGCAAGAACCGTGGTGATTAAATAAATCAATAGGGTCTTCCCTCCCATCCTTCCCAGGCTTTTAGGGTCACCAATATTAGCCACACCACTTATGATGGAAAACAAAACCAATGGAACAGCAATCAGTTTTAATAAATTGATAAAAATCGTTCCAAAAGGATCAATCCAATTGATGGTAAAAGCACTCCAGCCCAAGCTGCTTGATAACAATGCCCATATGATACCCAGTACCATCCCAATGATTATTTTCCAGTGTAGTGCAAGTTTTTTCATATAAAAATTAAATTTTAGAAAGTTTATTCATCAAATAAAAATCTGCCAGCACCAGAGCCGCCATCGCCTCTACGATGGGAACCGCACGAGGAACTACGCAGGGGTCATGCCTACCCTTTCCTAGTATTTCAGAGGCATTGCCATCTTTATCAATCGTTTGCTGGTTTTGCATAATGGTTGCCACCGGTTTGAAAGCAACTCTAAAGTAGATGTCCATTCCATTGCTTATACCTCCTTGAATGCCTCCACTTAAATTTGTTTTTGTCGTTCCATCTTCCTGGAAAAGATCGTTGTGTTCACTTCCTTTCATCCGCGCTCCACAAAATCCGCTGCCATATTCAAAACCTTTTACGGCATTAATACTCAACATCGCTTGTCCTAAACGAGCCTGCAATTTGTCAAAAACAGGTTCACCAAGTCCCACCGGCACATGTTGAATCACACAGGTAATAGTACCACCAATAGTATCACCCTCTTTCCTTATTTTTTTGATGAGCGTTTCCATTTTTTTGGCGGTTGCTTCGTCAGGGCATCTTACATCATTGGTGTCCGTTTTTGAAAAATCGAGTTCCTGATAAGGTTTTTCAAGAAACAAATCACCCACAGACGAAACAAAAGCATTGATTTTAATACCTTTCAAGAGTTGTTTCGCCACTGCACCCCCCACAACCCAATTGGCTGTTTCACGTGCCGATGACCTTCCGCCTCCGCGGTAATCTCTCAGCCCATACTTTTTATCATAGGTAAAATCGGCGTGAGAAGGGCGGTAAATGTCTTTGTTATGGGAATAATCTTTTGATTTTTGGTTGGTATTATTAATTTGAAAACCAATGGGACTTCCGGTGGTAACACCCTCAAAAATTCCACTTAAGAATTGTACTTCATCTTCTTCCTTTCGTTGTGTAACAATTTTGGATTGTCCGGGTTTTCTGCGTTGCATTTCGGCTTGAATGGCAGTAAAATCAATTTTTAACCCTGCGGGGCACCCTTCGATGATTCCCCCAATCGCTTCACCGTGAGATTCTCCAAAAGTGACCAATTTAAAAAGGGAACCAAAAGTATTACCTGCCATAACTAAAATGCTTTTCAACAAATGTAATTTTTAAAATACAGATTTAAAAATATTGCTTCAATTAATCATTCCCTAATACTCAAATTGTTTTGATAATGCAATCATAACATTCTTTTAATCTAGTAATAAAGCTAATTCATTGGTTTCATTTGAAGAATCACAGACCTTTGTAAAAATACAGACTCCTTTGAAAAGAAAAGTTGATATTGTTGTCATTTCAGATGTGCATTTGGGTACTTATGGCTGTCAGGCAAAGGAATTGCTTCATTATCTTAACAGCATTCGTCCCAAAAAGATTATATTAAATGGCGATATTATTGATATTTGGCAATTCAGAAAGAGTTACTTTCCCAAAGCGCACCTTCAAGTGATTAAAAAAATAATTTCGTTTGCCACGAAAGGAACTAAAGTCTATTACATCACCGGAAATCACGACGAAAAATTAAGAAAATTCAGTGAAACCAAAATGGGAAATATTCAGGTTTTAGACAAGTTGGTGCTTAATCTTGATGGCAAAAAAGCGTGGTTTTTTCACGGCGATGTGTTTGATGCGTCCATTCAACATGCCAAATGGATTGCCAAACTGGGTGGCTGGGGTTATGATTTTTTAATTCTCTTCAATCAATTAGTAAATTGGTTTTTACTCAAAATGGGGCGTGATAAATATTCGCTTTCAAAGCGTATTAAAGCGAGTGTAAAACAAGCTGTTAAATTTATAAGCAACTTTGAAAAAACTGCTTCAGACCTGGCGATTGAAAACGGATTTGATTATGTTATTTGCGGACACATTCACCAACCCCAAATCGAAACCAAAACCAATCACAAAGGTTCCTGTGTTTATCTCAACAGTGGCGACTGGGTCGAGAACCTCACCGCTCTGGAATACAACAATGAAAAATGGGAAATCTACACTTACAATCCCAAAGGCTATAAAAGTCCGCCAATTGAAGCTTATATCGATGAACCTGATGATTTACCCGATTTGCTTTCTGCAATGCTTATTCCAAAACATCTTTAAAACTTTAATGCATTTCTCAAAACAGACACAGGGTGCACGGCAGTTCGTTGGGTTCCATCTTTAATTTGATGCCTGCAGCTAGTTCCCGTTGCAGCGATTAGCGTTGTTGATTCTGCTTTGCGAACTGCCGGAAACAAAGTGAGTTCGCCCATTTGCATACTAAGGTCGTAGTGTTCTTTTTCATACCCAAAGGAGCCTGCCATACCACAACATCCCGAAGGAATCACTGTTACTTTAAAATTTACAGGAAGGTTTAGTAAATCAAAAGTATATTTTACTGATGATAATGCTTTTTGATGACAGTGCAGGTGTAGTTTCACAAATTTTTCTGCATTTGTAAATGAATCTGAGGTAATTCTACCGGCTTTTAGTTCCCTCGAAAGAAACTCATCAATGGTAAAAGTATTTTTAGCCACCTCTTTTGCCGCATCTTTATCAATCGCAAGTCGCAGGTATTCATCTCTAAATGTTAAAATAGCTGAAGGTTCCAATCCTACCAATGGCACATCATCTGTGATGAGCTCTTTAAAAATGGCAATGTTTGTATCTGCACATGCTTTTGCCTCCTCTAAAAAGCCTTTGGAAATAAAAGCCCTGCCACTTTCAACATGCGAAACAATTTCAACTTGATACCCCAATTTAAACAACAAATGCAAAGCGTCAATTCCAATTTCAGTATCCAAAAATTGGGTAAACTCATCTACAAAAAAATAAACTTTAATTTTATTGTTTATATATTGATTTTTAAGTAGTTGATATTCTTTATATAAATTTTTAGTTGAAATTAAAGGTAAATTTCTTTTCAGTGCGATACCCAAGCCTTTTTTAATGATATACCCTGAAATTGGATTGCTGAAAAAAAAGTTTGAAACCGGTCGAAACCGAGCCGCCATTTTGTTGTAACGATGATTGTTTACAAAAAGTTTGCTCCGTGTTTTGGTTCCATTAACTTTTTGAAATTGATACTCAAATTCGGCTTTCAATGCCGCCATATCCAGATTGGAGGGGCATTCACTTTTACAGCCTTTGCAACTTATGCACAAATCAAATACTTCTTTTAGTTCTGAGTGATTAAACTTGTTTTTTTGACGGCTGTTTGTAAGAAATTCACGTAAAGCATTGGCACGACCTCGTGTAGAATCCTTTTCATCTTTTGTAACTCGATAACTAGGGCACATCGTGCCTCCGGCAGCTTCCGGTTTGCGGCAATCACCACTGCCATTGCATTTTTCTGTTGCCCTGAGGATGCCTTGCGAATCTGAAAAATCCAGTAGTGTTTCAATTTTAGGTTCTGAACGATTTGGTGTGTAACGTAGGTTTTCGGTTATGTGATAGGCGTCAATAATTTTACCTGGATTCATAATTCCATTGGGATCAAAAACCTGTTTAATCTTTTTTAATAATTCATAATTAACTTCTCCAATCATCAACGGGATGAAGGATGACCTCACAATACCATCACCGTGCTCCCCGCTCATTGAACCTTTGTATTTCTTAACCAAATGTGCTACTTGAGTTGTAATATTTTCAAACAAGGCCACATCTTCTTGTTTCTTTAAATTTAAAATAGGTCTTAAATGAAGTTCGCCGGCACCGGCGTGCGCATAATACACTGCTTTTTGTCCAAAATTTTTCATCAATGCAGTAAATTCATTGATATAATCTGCCAAATCCTCCAAAGCAACCGCCGTATCTTCTATACAGGCTACTGCTTTTTTGTCGCCTACCATATTACCCAACAATCCCAAACCGGCTTTACGTAGTTCGAGTGCTTTTTCTATGTCATCTCCCTGAAGTATGGGCAAAGCATAAGCAAGACTGAGTTTATTTAACTCTTCACAAAGTGCTTTCGCTTTCACCAATGAATTTTCTAAAGAATGGGTTTTAATCTCCAGCAATAAAATCGCTTCGGGGTCTCCTACAATAAAAAAGCGGTAGTCGTTGTATTTCAGGTTTCCCTTCGTACAGTCCAAAACTACTTTATCCATCATCTCACAGGTAAACAAATCGTGCTTCATTGAAGGAACAACAGCTTTCATACACTTTTCGATAGAATCAAAGTGAGCAGCAATCATAACGGTTTCAGCGGGAGGTAAATCGTCGAGTTGAAGCTTTATTCTTGTCGTAAAAGCAAGTGTGCCCTCACTTCCACAAAGGAGTTTACAAATGTTAAATTTGTTTCCATTTTTGGTGAATACATCACTTTTTATGAGTTCGTCAATGGCATAACCGGTATTTCTTCGGTGTATTTCGGGTTTTGGGAATGCATCAACAATGTTTTTTTGAACGATTTCATCTGCTAATAACTCATAGAGGGTTTTGTAAATTTTTCCTTCTAAAGTGGTTTCTTTCGCCTTCGCGAAAAAGGTATCAGCGTCTATTTCGCCAAAAGTCACCATAGAACCATCTGTCAAAACAACGTCCATTTGTACCACTTTATCTCTTGTTACTCCATATTTAATGGAAGTGGTTCCGCTGGAGTTATTGCCCACCATACCTCCAATCATACAGCGGTTTGAAGTGGATGTATTGGGTCCAAAAAAAAGATGGTATTTTGCCAGTTCTCGGTTTAAATCATCTCGAATAACGCCGGGATCGACTGTTACAGTTTTATGTGTTTTATCAATGTCAAAAATTTGTGTAAAATGCTTTGAAATATCTACCACGATGCCCTCACCCACACATTGCCCGGCAAGTGAGGTTCCCGCTGTACGCGGAATTAACCCAACACCTTCAGCCGTGGCAAAAGCGATTAATTTTTGAATGTCTACTGTGCTTTTAGGAAAAGCGACCGCCAAAGGATGCATTTTGTAAACAGATGCATCTGTAGCATAAAGGGCTTTTGTAACTCCATCATAGCGCAACTCACCCTCGAGTATTTTGGCTAATTCTTTAAGTGTGTTTATATTAGAAGTTTTCACATTCTAAAGGTACAATTTCCATAAAAATATCATTAACAGGCTTTACTATTTATTAACTAAATTTTAGTAATTAAAATAAAACATGTTCTAGCAAATTAAGTTAAATTGAATAATAATTATTAACTAATTAAAATATATTATGAAAAAAGTATTGTTTACAGTATTATTTCTTGCAGGATTTTTAGTAACCGCTGAAGCGCAACAAATTGCAGATAATGCCATTGGTATTAGAATTGGTGATAACGATGGTTTTGGCACAGAAGTGAATTATCAACGTGCTATTGGAGAAAATAACAGATTGGAGTTTGGTCTTGGATGGCGAAGCAACCGGGATTTGAATGCTTTTAAACTAACCGGTCTCTACCAATGGGTTTGGAATATTGATGGCGGATTCAACTGGTATGCCGGTGTGGGTGGAGGTGTTGGAAGTATTGATTTTGACAGGGATTTTCCGGGCAATCCAAATAATGAAACCTTTCTATTTGTTGCCGGAGATATTGGAATTGAATATAATTTTGATATACCGCTGCTAATTTCCCTCGATTTCAGACCAGAAATTGGTTTTGGTGATTTTAGAGATGACCTTGATTTTGATATTGGGCTCGGACTGAGGTATCAATTTTAGTTGATTAAACTTTATAGAAAATCGCATTGTTGAGTAATCAGCAACGCGATTTTTTTTATTCAATCTTAATTAAAAACGATGGTTTCATTTTTGTCAATAACTGCAATACAAAAAGGATTTGTAAGCGCCATTGTTACAGGTTCATCTGGATTGGGAGAGCTGTGTATAAGGTTCACATAAGTGGTAGTTCCATTAACTTCAACATTTTCCACACCAATACTGTAACCTCCGGTATTGTGTAAACCGGAATGAACTGCTAAAACAACCTGCTTGCTAAAATCAATTGCTTTTAATTTATTCATGGCAATGGCTTCCATTTGAATGCCTTCCAGCGCTTTATTGAGCTCACTTTGTGATGTGATTACCTCATAAGATTTTGTTTCCTTCCCACCATAATCGCTCTGCATAATAATTTCAAAGTCTGCATTTGGGTTGTTTTCCTGAGTTTGTTTTGTGCCCTCACAGTTTGAAAAAATGAGCGCAAGCATAAGAACAGTTACATATTTCATTATCTTTTTGTTTTTAGTTTTTCAACGGATTCAAGATACAATTTTTCATAAACCGGTACAATTTTATGTATGTCAAATTTAGCAGCTGTTTTTTTAGCCTGTATTTTAAAGCTGTTAAGCGTTGCTTTGTCTTTTAAAATTTTGAGTGTATTTTCAGTCATTTCCCTCACATCGCCCACATTGCTCAAATAACCACTTTCCCCTTGCTCGTTTACTTCTGGCAATCCACCTGTGTTTGTTGAAATTACAGGCACGCCACAAGCCATCGCTTCCAGGGCTGCAAGTCCAAAGCTTTCTTTTTCTGAAGGCAATAAAAACACATCTGTAAAACAGAGTATTTCTATCACTTCGTCACTGTTGCCTAGGAAAATGACTTTGTCTTCAATATTTAATTTTTGACACAGTTCTTCAGCAGGTTCTTTTTCAGGCCCCTCACCCACCATAATCAATTTTGCCGGCATCGTTTTTTGAACTTCATAAAACACCTTCACCACATCATCAATGCGTTTTACCTTTCTGAAATTACTCACATGAGTAAGTATATATTCGTTTGGTTTAGCCATAACGTGTCGCTGGCAATTTGTTTTGTCTGTATTGTCGTGCTTTTCTAAATCTATAAAATTTGGAACCACTTCAATGGGCACATTGATGTCAAACAAACGCAGTGTGTCCTCCTTTAAGCTTTGTGATACTGATGTAACCACATCACTTTTATTGATACTGAATGTTACAGCCGGTTTATAAAAAGGATGATTACCCACCAAGGTGATATCTGTACCGTGAAGTGTCGTTACCATCGGAATTCTAATACCTTCTTCCTCAAGCATTTTTTTTGCCATATAGCCTGCATACGCATGAGGAATAGCATAATGCACATGCAATACTTCTATTTTATGAAGTCTGACCACATCAACAAGCTTACTGGAAAGCGCCAACTCATAAGGCTGGTACTTAAAAAGCGGATATTCCGGTATGTTTACCTCGTGAAAATGAATATGGTTTGCTAAAAGTTCAAGCCTCACCGGTTGCTTATAAGTAATAAAATGAATTTCATGACCTCTCTTGGCCAGTTCTGTTCCAAGCTCGGTAGCAACAACTCCACTTCCTCCAAAAGTTGGATAACATACAATGGCTATTTTCATTGAATAATGATTATTTATTATTGATTTTTTTGGAATTTGCTTTGCCATCCGAAACCGCCAAAAGCATTGAAGGATGGGTGCATAATATTTTAAATTAGATTTATTCGTTTAGTAATCAATCGCATCATATATGGCTTGTTGAATTTGTGTGCGTATGTTGCTTCTTATTAATTCTCTGTTGTTCACATCCGGATAGGTTCTGTTTGAAAGAAAAACATACACAATTTCGCTCTCAGGATCTGCCCAGGTATAGGTTCCGGTAAAACCGGAATGGCCAAAACTGGTCATGGAAACACATCCACAAGTAGGTCCCACAGTTCCCAGTTGAGGTTTATCAAAGCCAACACCTCTCCTCACGTCTTTATCACAAAAATAACAGGTATTGAATAAATCAAGAGATTCCGGTACAAAGTAGCGCTTTCCTCCATAGAATCCTCTTTGAACATACATTTGCATGATTTTGGCAATGTCGTTGGCATTACTAAATATTCCGGCGTGACCGTTTACTCCTCCCATCATGGCAGCTCCTTGGTCGTGAACATAACCATGAACTTTCTGCATTCTAAAATCAGTGTCCATCTCTGTGGGCGGAATTTTACTCAAAGGAAATCGTTTTGCAGGTAAATAGCCTGTGTAATTGGCCCCTAAGGACTCATAATACTCTTCTTGCACAATACTTTCAAGGGACTTACCATAGTGGTTTTCTATAAATTTCTTTAAAATATAATAAGGCAAATCACTGTATAAATACTTGACAGGGCTGGAGACGTCACTCTCGAGTATGATTTTTTGAATGGTATCTTCCATATCATCTCGAGCAAACAAACCTTCATTCACAATTGCTGTAAAACCTGGTTCGGGTGTGGTACGATAATAAACTGAAGAGGGGGTTTTTGTAATGCTGTCTAAAGTACTTCTGTAAAAGGGTATCCACGATTTTAAACCTGCATAATGTGACAACAATTCCTTCAAAGCAATGAATGATTTGTTTGACAATTTATATTCCGGCAACAAATCGCCCAGCGTGCTTTCAAGGGTAATCACACCCTGATCTGCAAGTTTGATGAGTATGGGCACCGAAGCTAAAATTTTTGTAAGGGAAGCGACATCATATATATGGTCGTCCTCCACCGCTGTATTCTTTTCCTGAGTATGGTATCCATAATTTTTCTGAAAAATCACTTTGCCGTGCCGTGCTACCAATACCTGTGCTCCCGGAGCCATATTTTGAGAAACAACCCGTTTTGCTAAACTGTCCACTTTTTTTAGTTTTTGGGTGTTCATTCCCACACTCTCCGGGGTTCCATAACTCAAGCGACCCAAATAGTTTGTTATTATTTTTGTATTCACAGGAAAAGCTTCCCCGGCTGAAACCGGAAGTTTTCCTTTGGCTGCCCTTGCACCAAAAATAATTTGCGCAGAAATTTCCTGTGCCACTTCACTGTTTTGATACGCTACTACAATACCTTCAAAATTGGTAGTGGTTTTAATATCAAGCAAAGCATACGGACGCGTAAAAATTGAGAGAATCACTTTGTTAGTGCGTGCAATTTCATAAATCCAGGTAAGATCATGCTGACTCATTTTAAAGCTTTGCCAAGGATTGTCATTGGGTTTGTGAAAACCAATGATGACGGTTTCGTAAACTTTCAGCTCAGCAATTAAAGCATCCAATGTATTTGCCTTAACCCAGTCAACCTGCCTATATTTTTGCAACTGCTTTAAAAAAGGTTGACCGTCTGCATCTCCAAAATTTACATAAGCAAACTTTTTGTTTTTTAAATCCTTGATGGGCAAAACATCTTTACTGTTTTTTACAACAGTAATAGCATTCTCAATGAGTTCTTCATATAGCGTATGGTCTTTTGGAGAGTTGAGTTCTTCAAAAAGATACTCCCTTTTTATGGGTTTGAAATTGTGAAGACCCACCTTGTATTTTGCCATTAAAATCTTTTTGACAGAATGTGCCAAACGTTCTTCGGTAATATCCCCTTTATTAAAACTTTCTACGATAAGACCAATTGCTTTGGGAACATTTTCTGAAATAAGCAACACATCATTACCGGCTTGAAAAGCTGCCAAATCCACTTCACCGGGTCCTGTATAATTGGAAACGCCTTTCATATTCAGAGCATCTGTAAAAATCAATCCCTGAAAGCCCATTTTTTCTTTTAGTAAATCGGTTACTATGGGTTTTGACAATGAGGAAGGAAAATTTTGACGCGGTTCCAGACTGGGAACATTCAAATGGGCCACCATCACACTGGCGAGCCCTCTTTTAAAAAGTTGTCGGTATGGATACAACTCAACACTATCTATGCGCTGCTGCGAAAAATTGATTGTAGGCAAGGTTTTATGAGAGTCACTATCTGTATCGCCGTGTCCCGGAAAATGCTTGGCATTAGCCAAAACTCCGGCACTTTGCATTCCCTGCATAAATGCAGCCGATTTTAAAGTGACATTGTCACGGTCTTCACCAAAAGAACGGTTACCAATAATAGGATTGTTTGAGTTGGTATTGATATCAACCACCGGCGCAAAATTGATATGAACCCCTAAACGCTTATTGTGTTCACCAATGCGTTTTCCCACTTTATAAATCAATTGAGGGTCTTCAATAGCTCCCAACGTCATATTCCAGGGAAAAGCAAAAGTAGAGTCTAGACGCATTGCAAGCCCCCACTCTGCATCCATAGCTATTAACATTGGGGTTTTTGATGCTTTTTGAAAATCGTTTGTAATTTTTGCCTGCCTGCCGGGACCTCCTTTGGAAAATATAATCCCTCCAATGTGATGATCGGTTATTAACTTTTTGGTACTATCAATTTTTGATTTGGAGTCTGAAGAAAATAAATCGACCATAAACAATTGACCCACACGTTCTTCAATACTCATAGTGTCATAAATACTGTCCACCCATTTTTGCTGATTTTCATAATCATCAATCACATGAAGTGGATGTAATTGTTGTGAAAAAACAAAAAATGAATTGATTAGTAAAGCGGAAGCGATGAGAAATTTATTCATAGAGTAATCGATACAAAAAGAGTGCTAAAGATTAAATGTAATCTTTACAAATGTACTAATTTTAAGAGGTATTAAAATCCTAAGGAAATCTTATTTTAAGTATTTCATTTTAAAAAAATCGACTATG
>DAINOA010000017.1:13098-29487 GCA_036735625.1 Planktosalinus sp.
AACTCTCCTCAGCAGGAACTTCCCAGTTCTCTTGATATTCCTCTTTGGTATTCACCAAATTATTAAACACAACTGTGTTTTTTGAAATGGCTTTGGATTTTGCCATCGCTTTGAATTCGTTCAACGGTTTGTAAGCAATAAATTGACCCGTGTAATAGGTCACATTCATTTTATCGAGCAAGTCCACCTCAAATTGCTTCTCCAACTGTTGAATAAAATGCACTGATGCATCAATTGAACAACCTGAAGCAGAAGCATTTTCCTGATTCAATCCAATAATTATAAATCGACTGTATTTGATTTCAAACCCGGCTTCCAACTCACTGCCATGCGCCGTCCATTGTGTTAAAAATTGAGTGAGATGAGATTCTAATTGTGTTTCTTCTTCATCACTAAACTTTCTGTTGGATTGGTAAATCCAAATTCGGGAATGATTAGGTAAGGTTTTAAAATCTACTATCATAAATTTAAGTTTGAAATTAGAAGTACGAAGTTAGAAGTACGAAGTTAGAAGTACGAAGTTAGAAGTAAGATATTTATTATAAATCCTGTGCATTGGCAATCATCTCGGCGACATCCATCACTTCAATTTCATTTTCTTTGTTTTGGCTTTTCACGCCGTCTGTGAGCATGGTATTGCAAAACGGACAACCGGCTGCTATAAACTCCGGCTTTGTTTCAAGAGCTTCTTCAGTGCGTTCAATATTAATGTCTTTGTTGCCTTTTTCGGGTTCTTTAAACATTTGTGCGCCTCCGGCACCACAACACAAACCGCGTGTTTTACAGCGTTTCATTTCAACCAATTCTACCTCGAGTTTCTCTAAAAGTTCGCGTGGAGCTTCATATTCGCCATTGGCTCTACCCAAATAACAAGGATCATGAAAGGTAATTCGTTTGCCTTTGAATTTTCCTCCTTCAACCTTTAATCTTCCCTCATTCATAAGTGATTTTAGAAACTGAGTGTGGTGCATCACTTCATAAGTACCTCCTAGTTCCGGGTATTCATTTTTAAGGGTATTAAAGCAATGGGGACAAGCTGTGACAATTTTTTTTACCTCATACCCATTGAGCACTTCAATATTTGTCATGGCCTGCATTTGGAAGAGAAATTCATTACCGGCTCGTTTTGCAGGGTCACCTGTACAACTTTCTTCAGTGCCCAAAACGGCAAAATCTACATCGGTTTCATTGAGAATTTTGACAAAGGCTTTGGTGATTTTTTTGGCTCTGTCATCAAAACTTCCGGCGCAACCCACCCAAAAAAGAACCTCGGGTTGCTTTCCTTGTGCCATAAATTCGGCCATTGTGGGTACTTTTATCGATTCGCTCATGACTTTGTCGTTAATTGTGGTTTGTTAATGGTTAATGGTTGATGGTGATTTGATATTTCGACATTCATTATTCGATATTCATCATTCCCCTAGTCTTTAAACACTTGTATGGTTACTTTTTTATCAACCAGATCTGTAAATTTTCCTTTATAGCGGGTAGCTTTTACCAAGTGATTATCTATCCAGTGATAATTTCCGCCACGGGGTTTTCCCATTAACAGGCTGTGGTATTTAAACCCATGTTTTTTTAGCCAGATTTCTGTGTAATCTCGATGTGCCTCTGTTCGGGATGTAAAGAAACAAATAATGTGACCATCGTCATACCATTTATTGAGGGTTTTTAAAGCATCAGGATATACTTTGGCAGTGAGCATTCGTTCAGGCTCTTCATTAGGGATATCATCACAAATGGTGCCGTCAATATCTATCAAATAATTTTTGATTCCTTTAGGCAATACAGGACTCACTTTTTCACCACTTTTAATTTTTTCGTTTAAATACCTTTCCGGATTCGTACTCATGCTTATCACCTTATAATTTAACATAAAGCTCCTCAAAGGAGCCTCTATTCATTTCGTTTTATCAATTCTTTCTAATTCAAGTCAAAAACACACCATTCAAGTCTCACTACTTCCTATTCATTTTTCCAATTCAATCGGTCCATTTGATTGTAAGGCCAGGGTGCGCCATTATTCTCAATATTTGTCATCGCTACATTGAGTTCGTTGGGTGCTGCAGATTGTTCCATCACCAGATATTGTCGCATATCCATGATAATAGAGAGCGGGTCAATACTCACAGGACACGCTTCAACACAAGCATTGCACGTTGTGCAAGCCCACAATTCTTCACGGGTTATATAATCGTCAAGCAGTTGTTTGTTATCAGGAACAAATTGTCCGTTTTTATCTATATTTCTTCCCACTTCCTCAAGTCGGTCACGGGTGTCCATCATTATTTTTCTGGGGGAAAGTTTTTTTCCTGTTTGGTTTGCAGGACACTCACTGGTACAGCGACCACATTCAGTGCAGGTGTATGCATTGAGGAGTTGCACCCAGTTTAAATCCATCACATCGCTGGCGCCAAATTTTTCAGGTATTGCAGCCTCTGCTCCTTCAACCGGGGCAGCAAAGGGGTCGGCATTTGGATCCATCATCAATTTAACTTCATTGGTTACCGTTTCATTGTTTGGAAATTTACCTTTGGCATTGAGTTTTCCAAAATAGGTGTTTGGGAAGGCTAAAAGGATATGTAAGTGTTTTGAATAATAGAGGTAATTGAGGAAAAATAAGATTCCTACTATATGCAACCACCAGGCAGTTCTTTCGATAAGAATAACAGACCCTTCGGCCATATTTGCAAAAAGGGGTGTGATGTATTGACTTACGGGAAATGACCCGGCAAGGGTGTATCCTTCAGATTGAATGCTTTGTAAGTGTGCATCTGCTGCATTCATAGTCAAAAATAAAGTCATTAAAACCAGTTCAATATACAGGATGATGTTTGCGTCATTTTTAGGCCAGCCCTTCATTTCAGGGTTTAGGAAGCGTTTCACTTTTTGAACATTTCGGCGCAGCCAAAAGAAAACAACACTTACAATCACTAAAAGTGCCAAAATTTCAAAGGAAGCAATAAGCACGTCATAAAATCCTCCTAAAATTGAGAATGCTCTGTGTGTTCCAATGAGACCGTCATAAATAATTTCCAGTACTTCAATATTGATGATGATAAAGCCGAGATATACTATAAAATGAAGAAATCCTGAAATGGGTCTTTTCACCATTTTTGATTGACCAAAAGCAATCATCAGCAGGTTTTTAAAACGTTGTTTTGGGTTATCATAAACTTCTACATCTTTCCCCAAATCTATATTCCTTCTTAACTTTCTCACGTTTTGAACAAAAAAACCAATACCTATAAACAAGGCAATCAGAAAGAGTATATTTGGAATAAAGTACATTGTATTCATTTACAATTAGTTTACTGATCTCTGCTTTCCGGTTCCTGAAATTCTCCGGCTTTTCTTCCAAAAACGGATACGTGTATGTAGCGTTTTGGATTCAGTTTTATGTCCTGAAGTAATTCCTCCAACTGTTTTGTGGCATACTCAAGATTTGTATAGAGAGATTCATCTTTCATAAGCTTTCCTAAAGTTCCCTCCCCACTGTTTAGATTTTCTGAGAGTTCCTTAAAGTTAGCCAAAGTTGTTTCTAGCTCTTTGACTATTTGACCCAAATTAATTTGCGCAAGTGAATCTGAAAGCTTTGCAAAGTTTTGGGTTGTTACATCCAGATTCTCAAAGGTGTTATTTAATTTTTGCTCGTTTTCTTTAAGCAGGTTTTCAAGTGATTTTGAACTTACTGCAAATGATGAGGTGATTTTATGTAAATTTTCGATACTTTCTCTCAAACTTTTCCTGGATTTGGGATCCATCACATCATTGACAGAATACATCAAACTGTCAACACCCACAACGGCACTTTCGATTTTAGTTTGCAGAGGAGTGAGACGATCGTTCACGAGTTCCATAATTCCCTCTTCTACTTCGCCTTTAAGTGTATCCCCACTTTTTGCCGGGATTGCAGATTCATAATTGGGAACAATGGCGAGCGATTTCCCTCCTATGATTCCTCCTCCATAAATGCGCGCAACACTTTGATTTGAAAAAACAAAATCCCTTTCAATTTTAAATTTTACAATGAGCTTAGCATCTTCAGGACTAATAACAATTTCCTGAACTTTGCCCACTTTCAAACCATTGAGAGTAACAGGTGAAGAAAGATCAAGGCCTTCCACATTGTCATATACAGTAAAAAAAACCCGTTCTTTTTGAAGTAAAGAAGTCCCTTTTAAATAGTTGTAACCTAAAATGAATGTGGAAATAGCAAAAACTGCAAGCAATCCTGTTTTTATCTCTTTGGTTAATTTCACGTAGTTTTATTTAAGTAACAAATTTAGGAAAATATTTAAACCCTAAGGTTAAAACCGTTTTAATTTATAATGTCTGTCAATTGAACACGTTGTCCGTTTTTATAGGCTACAATAAATGCAGTAGGGTATCCTTTCTCTTTTGCTTCCTTTAGCAATGCCTGTATTAATTTATAATCTGAGGTGTTTCCATAATAATATTTATACAAGCCGTCTTCCTGCTCTCTACTAATCATTGTCAAACCCTTAAAGTTTTTTGGCTTGGTATCCAGCTTTCTGGAACCGGCAGCAATTTGTACCTTAAACAAAACACCTTCATATATCAAAACTTCAGGCACGCTAGCTGTAGTGTTTTTATTAAGCTGCTTCTCGGCAGTGCTTGCAACATAGGAGTATTTCACTGAATCGTAATAATCTGTAATGGCCTTTGCAATCGCAGTCGCCATTTCCTGTTGCCCTTTTTTGGAATTTAGATACGTTCCCTCCTCTCGATTTGAAATAAAACCTGTTTCAATCAAAACACTGGGCATATAAGTATTATGCAAAACCCAAAAACCGGCCTGTTTCACACTTCGGTCTCTACGTTTGAGTTGTGTTGTAAAATTATTTTGAATTAATGTTGCCAATTCGATGCTTTGGTCGAGATATTCTTCCTGCATTAAGGTCAAACCAATGAGTGATTCAGGTGAGCTTGGATCAAAATCACCGTAAATTTCCTCATAATTATCTTCCAGATAAATCACCTGGTTTTCTTTTTTGGCTACTTCAAAGTTTTCCTGAGATTTGTGAAGCCCTAGGACAAAAGTTTCAGTTCCATAAGCAGATTTATTACTTGCCGCGTTTGCATGAATGGATACAAACAAATCTGCATTTGCTTTGTTGGCAATAGCCGCACGTCTATGAAGTTCCAAAAACACATCTGTCTTTCGGGTGTAAATCACATCGATATCACTGTTCTTTTCTAAAATAGCACCTGCTAGCAGTGTGATATTAAGTGCAATTTCTTTTTCCTTAAAACCATAATAAGAAGCTCCCGGGTCATGACCACCGTGACCGGCATCAATAACCACTTTAAATTTAGTTTGTTGCGCCTGAAAATGTGGTAAAAAAAACAGGTTGAATAAAAAAAGAATCGATACGAAATGATTCAGGGGTTTCGTTTTCATAGAATAGAAACGTCTTAAGTATAATTTATATTTTAATTTTATAAGGGTATAAAAAGATACCCAAAAAATATGTTTAATTTTGACACTTCAATAATTAAGCCATAGCTTTACAAAAATAGGATTATTACCATTGCAAACAAATAAACTTCATCTGGTTTTATTGCTTTTTTTTATGATCTTGGGTACTTATGAAACTCAAGCTCAAGAAATTGGTGCCAATCCGCTCATCCCCCTTCCTGCCACTGTTGATTCACTAAGTTTTCCTACTGTTTCCATTACAGAAAATGGCAACGAAAAAGCGGTCGATACCGTAAAAATTGACACCATTGTTCCAAAGCAAGAAGTTTTAAACGATGTTGTTGATTATTATGGAGAAGATTATGTGTATATGCACCGTCAAGAAAATAAAATTTATATGTACAACAAGGCCTATATCGTTTATGAAGATATGCGCATTGATGCCGGAATGATAATCCTGGACTATAATAAAAAAGAAGTGTATGCAAAGGGAATTAAAGATTCTGTGGGCAATTATTCACAGCTTCCGGTTTTTGTACAAGGCACAAACAAAGTAGAACCCGATTCCATACGGTTTAACTATGATACTCAAAAAGCCCTTATTTACAACTCACGAACCGAACAGGGCGAATTCAAGGTCAAAGCCGAAATTTCTAAAAGGGAAAACGATTCTGTTGTCTATTTGAATAACGTAAAATTTACAACCGCAAAAGATATTGACAACCCCGAGTATTATTTTTATTCCCGAAAAGTAAAATTTGTACCTAAAAAGAAAATCGTAACCGGTCTCACCAATATGTATATCGCAGATGTTCCCACGCCTCTGGGACTTCCTTTTGGTTATTTTCCTCTTACTGAAGACCGGACTTCCGGCTTTATTATTCCCACAATTGGTGAAAACAATAACCGTGGATTTTTCTTCCAAAATGGAGGCTACTATTTTGCCATTAATGACTATATCGATTTATTAACACTGGGAGATTATTATACAAACGGTAGTTATGCATTGCGCCTGGAATCAAATTATGCCCTGCGATACCGCTTCCGCGGAAACTTGAGCTTTCGATTTGAAAATTTACTAAACAGCGAAAGGGGTTTCCCTGATTTTTCTGAATCCTCTGTCTATAACATAAGGTGGTCACACTCTCAGGATGCGAAGGCAAATCCAAGTTCTCGTTTTTCGGCATCAGTAAACTTGGGAAGCAGCCGTTATTTTCAGGAATCCATCAATCAATTAAACACAGCCAGTTTTTTAAACAACACTTTAAGCTCTTCTGTTTCTTATTCCAAAACTTTTGAGGGAGAACCCCAGGTGAACTTAAATATTGCTGCAACACATTCCCAAAACACAAACACACAGGAAATCAATTTAACACTGCCAACTGTCTCGGCCAGTGTTTCCAGAATTTTTCCTTTTGCTCCAAAAAGCGGCATCAAAAATGGTGCATTGCAGAACATCAACTTTCAATATGATGTGAATGCAGAAAACAGAATGCGCACCACAGACTCCTTGTTTTTTACTCAAAAAATGTTTGAAGATGCCCAGATAGGTGCCCGGCATAATATTCCAATAAGCACCAACTTTAAAATATTGAATTACCTCAGTGCCAGTGCCGGTACAAGTTATCAGGAAACCTGGGTCATGAAAACCACAAGGCGTTCCTTTGACCGTGAACTCAATCAGGTGGTTATTGACACCGTAAACGGTTTTGACAGCTACAGAACCTATAATTTTTCTGCCAGCCTGGGAACAACATTATATGGAATGTTCAATTTTGGTCCTGATAAAAAAATTCAAACCATAAGACACGTGATGCGACCCAATGTGAGTTATTCCATTAATCCGGGATTTGACCAATTTTATGAAGAATTGAAATACACCCCCACCATAGCCGGAGGAATGTCTGAAGAAGAAATTTTAGTCTATTCAAGATTTGAAAACACCATGTTTGGGGCGCCCAATCAAAACTACTCGAGCAATATTGGTTTTGGGCTAAGCAATACACTGGAAGCTAAAGTGCGTGATCGCGATACAACGGCAACAGAAGCTAAACGTATTGTACTATTAAATAACCTAAATTTTACAACTTCATATACCATTTCTGCTGACAGTCTAAAATGGTCACCTGTAAACATAACAGGAAGCTTTCCCATTGTACCAAAATTAGACATCAATTTTAATGGTACTTTAGACCCTTATGCACTTGATAACAACAACAATAAAATTAACACCTTCAACATCGATAATGGTGGCAGTTTGTTTCGACTTACTCAAGCCAATATGAGTTTAAATTATTCATTCTCAAGTGTTGATTTCGCAGGTAAGTCTGATGTTCAAGAAGACAATGAAACCTTTCGCAGTGGTGGTCGTCCTGATGATTTGTTTGGAAATTCAAACGATCTCTCAGACCCCACATTTGTTGGAAACCGAAATCCCGAAGAAGACCGCGATGTAAGCATTGGGCGATACAATTATGTTATTCCCTGGGACTTTAGACTGGCCTATACAGTGACTTATTCAAACAGCCGTCGTGAAGATGAAATTTCATCACATTCTCTTATGTTTAGTGGTAATGTTGTTTTATCGCCACGATGGTCTGTGGGTGCCTCATCGGGTTATGATTTTAAAGGTAAAGGCTTTACGTTTACTCAATTTCGCTTTCAACGTGATTTAGAAAGCTGGCAAATGAGTTTCAACTGGGTGCCCTTTAGCGCCAGAAGTTCCTGGTATTTCTTTGTGGGAATCAAATCCTCAGTGTTGAGCGATATCAAATATGACAAACGTAGAGAACCAGACAGGAGTTTGTAGTAGTTCTTGGTTCAAGGTTCAAGGTTTAATATTGAAATAATAAATGCCACATTTGAATAGTTTCGGGTTAGGTTATCTAATTAAATCAATCTTAATACTTAATACTTAATACCGTCACATCAATGAAAAAAATAATTCAGACCCAAAATGCCCCGGCTCCAATTGGTCCCTACAATCAAGCTGTACTGGTTGGAAATATGCTTTACACCTCAGGACAAATAGCCCTCGACCCGGCAACAGGAATACTGGTTACTAATGATATACAGGCAGAAACACGCCTGGTAATGGAAAATTTAAAAGCGGTCTTGGCTGCTGCCGATATGACTTTTGAACAGGTGGTTAAAGCTTCCATATTCATCAGTGATATGAATAACTTTTCTAAAATCAATGAGGTGTATGCTCAATACTTCAATGATGACACTGCACCTGCAAGAGAAACTGTGGAAGTGGCCAATTTACCCCGTTTTGTCAATGTGGAAATTTCTGTGATTGCAGTGAAGTGAATAGGATAGTAGTTAATGGTAATGGTTTGTGGCTATTTGATATTCGCAATTCGTCATTCATTATTTCTAATTTCATCATCTACCGGAAGGGTTTCCAGTATTCGCCTCTCTGTGCGCTCTTGTGATTCTACCTCCATTTCATCTTCCTTTTTAGCATTTCTCTTAAAAATACGTCTGCTGAATTCCCTGAAGGAATCAAACTCAAGTGAATATGAAAGACCGGTGCCTTGCTCAAATCCTTGATTTTCACCAATAAACTGAACCTGGGTTTCCCTGTTGAAAATATTCCATTTAAAATTCCCCTCTTCATTAAGCAACACCTGAATTTGAAAATCACCGGCAACGGTATTATCCTGAACACCTCCCACAGGCACCCCTACTCTTCCGTCAATTAAAATGCGTTCGCTTATTTGTGAAGAAAATGTAAGCCCAAACCTATCTGAAGTCTCAATGTCACGGGTGCGCATACCGGGTGAATAATTCAACCCCACATTGAATTTACCGTCCTCATCAGCAAATATTTCATTGACAAGCCCCGAAAAACGCTCAACAAACGTGGCCGTTCCTTGTTCCAGCGTAAAACGGTCACTTGAAAACGAACCTGTTGATATTAAATATAAGACTTGCAACTCACGCTGCTGTTTATCGCTCAACTTAAAATCCAATTCAGATTTTAAAAGCGAACTCGCATTGGGGAAACTAATGATGTATTCCATTTGAGGCGAGATAAGTTCACCGTTCAATTCTATAGCTACATCTACAGGAATTTTTCTGTTTATACTGGGGTTATCGAGTAATGGAGAAGGATTTGCAGAAGTTTCATAAATGGCTTTAATATCAATATTTGCCCTTACCGGGTCTCCATTCCAGCTAATATTTCCTCCCCGTTCTACCACAAATGGCTTTTGAACTATCCCCAGGTATCTAAAATCATAGATTGCGTTATAAACCAGAAAATCTCCCCACATATTAAAACGCCCCAGGGTATTGATTTCTATAAAGAGAATACCCTCACCACGTCCTTTCAATGTGGAGTTGTTTTTTACATCCACAACCACTTCCACCTCAGCATCGCGGGTTATCTGCAAATCAAACTCGAGCGTGAGTCCTTTAAGCTCTTCTCTTATCAATGTTTCACCTGAAATGCGGGCAGCTTTTTCTTCAGGGGAAAGAAAATAAATAAATGAATCGTCACCAATGGACTCTGTATCACTAATGGGAATTTTAAAGCTAGTTCCTTGTGCTGTAGTAGCATCTACCTTGATAACCAATTCATCTACAGGTCCATATATCGATGCATTTCCAGAAATGAAAGCTGTACCATAGTAAAGTGATTCTTCATCACCCTCTGTGTCCAACACTAAAAAACGGTTTGTATCAATATCAAGGTTCATAGACCAGTTTAAAAAATTGCTGTGCTCAAAATATCCATTAACTGATGCTTTGGTGTTGTGTTTGGTATCTGTCACCTCGGTTCCGGGAATCGTAAACTTATTTTTTGTTAGGAGAACACGAGTTTCCTCTTGAAATTCAAAATCAATATTGAGCTCGGGTATTTTTATTCCTGTTTGATTGAGATTCAATCGTCCTGTAATTTCCGGTGATTTGTAATTACCGGTTACTCTTGCATTTCCGGAAACAAAACCTCTTATGTCTTCTATTACCCCTCCACCAAAGGGACTCAATGCACTCAGGTTAAAATCATTCAGTCCCACATCGAGATTGATGGTTGAAGCCAATTCATTAACGGCTATATTTCCAATTGCTGTAATAGACTCAACATCTTTATTGGTAAGTATAGTGTTGATATCATAACTGGTTAAATCCTCGTTGCCGGATATATTCAGTACCAAATCACCCATTTCATTATCATTAATAATCAAATTGTCGATTGTAACATTGGAACTGGGATAATACAGAGCTTCCCTTTGTAAAAAAGTAAAATTGCCGTTTACATTTCCTGATAACGAAAGACTGTCAATCTCCGGTGTTATTTTACCGATATCAACATCCTTGAAATACAAGCGCACATCTTTATAACTGCTGTCGCTAAGTTTACCTGCCATTTGTATCAATTCGTTTTGATGACTCAAAACCAGCGAATCCAAGACAACATCATTGAAGTTGTTATCAAATACAATTTTATTGAGCGTGTCATTTGCTTCATTGACAAACCACAGGTTTTCTTTAAATAAAATATCTGAACGCTTCATACCCACAACAGATTTACCATTCTGGTTGATAGTGTGGTACATAGACAAGTTAAAGAGGTCACTTTTTGAGGGACCGCCTTTAAATTCAGACCTTACAAATAAAGTATCTGAAATGGTTACATTAATGAGATTCATTTCAGAAAACTGATAAAAACCGGCATCGAGGGAATCAATTTCAATATAGGTATTAAAAAGAGGGTTGTTATTGTCCACTTGAACCGCAATTCTTTTGATGTAATTGCCATAAGCTGTAATTTCAGGTGATCTGAAGTTGAGTTTAAACTTCGATTCATCTGAAGCCACTGTTCCTCGGATTGTGGTATTTTCTCCTAGTCTTATTTCAGGCACAAACACCTCTACAATTTTATTGAAGATTTCAAAATTAAAATTGAGATACTGATTTTCAGTGGTTTTTGAAGGCACATAATTTGCATAAATACTGGCAACAGCATTCTGAAAAAGATTGGGAAGGTCTTCAATTTGAAAGCGTCCTGTGAGCTTTCCGTTTATAACATCAGGAGAAATGACCTGCAAAGTGCGCTCTTCATTATCAAAAGTGGAAAGCACTAAAATATCGTCAAAAAAGTAATCATCAATCAGGTTTTGATAGGTGCTTTCAGAAATTCTCACTACTCCCTCAACATCATCTACACTTGTACCTTTCATATCCATATTAATGTTACCTGTAAATATGGAAATACTATCTCTTTTGAAAAGGTTGGTTTTATAAAGATCTGCATAGTGTATTTTTGCATCAAAATCATAGATATTTCGTTCATCAGTAACATCGATTAATCCCTCAAAATCAAGTTCCATATTGGGGTCATTTATGGTGAGTTTTCCATTGAAAATCGGGTTTTCAAGAGTTCCGCTTACGATTACGTTTTTGTAGTTATAATCATTAAAGGTAAAGTTTGAAATACTACCGGAAAGCAAAGTGTTTAAATTTTCCTGTGAAAAGCCCCTACCATCAAAACGCAATTTAGCCGAGGTTTTCCCAATTGTTTTTGTACCAAGCAAACGCCCTAAGTCAAATTGGTTTACATCAATAGTCCCTTTGTAAGTCGCCCGATTGACATTGTTGATGGAGGTCATTCTCAAATTGGTCTTTACATTACCAAGAGCCGACCTTATGAAGGATTCTGTTTCCAGCGTCGTGCCGCTTATAGTTGTGTTCCCTCTTAAATCAAAGTCACGCAGGGACTCCAATTCTCTGGGCATCACTTGTCCAAGAAGACCTGGCATAAAGCGTCTTAAATCATAGTAATTGGATTGTATGATGTGGTTTTCAGCTTTGATACTGTAAGAGTCGTCTCCTTCTAAAAGATTTATAAACTGAAAGTCACCAGCTATAAATGTGGACTGATTTTTAAGCTCTGCATTGGACAAGCGAAAGTCATTCAGCGGTCCCTCTAATGTCCCTTTAAGCTCGATGTACTGGTCTGCACCAAATTCGTTGTAAAAATAATTCAACTCATTGGTTGCAATTTTTGATTCCTTAAAATCAACATCAAAAACCACTGCATTTTCAAAGTCTGAAAAGCCTGTTTCATCAAAAAGCAATGTGACATCTCCCCTTAAGGTGCTTTCTGAGGTTTTTAAATCCAGCTCTTTCAAATCAATTCTATTTTTTGTAATTCCAAAATCAGCTTTTAGATTTTCAACTACTAGCCGGTTGTTGTAAACAAAACTCATCTGCCCGATGTCTGCAAAAACATCTACATCCAACACCTGAAAATCATCAGCTTCCAGATTCACATTTTTAAAAGAAACAACTTCAGGGTTTTCCAAGTTTTCGTCGGTGATTGTGACGGTGGCATTATTCATGGTGAGGGTTGTTGCTTCAAGAATAAAAGGTGGCGGATTTTCAAGAGGGATTTCCGGAGCAAATTTTCGTGAAAAAACAGAGAGGTTATCTTGTTCTTCTCCTTTATATGTTTTTATATGGAGTATGGCATCATCAAGTGTTAAATCACCAAAATTGAGATTGGTGTTCAGCAGGTTTCTAAAACTCAAAACAGTGGTGTTTATTTCTTTAGCATAAATGAGCGTGTCCTTGTGATGGTCGCCAATAAATACGCCTTTTAAGGTTACTTCGCCTTTACGATTGATGCCCAGTCGCTCAATGTTGATATCTGTATCATAGCGTTCATTGATGTTTTCAGTAACTTTATTAGCGATGTATGTTTGGACAGACGGAAAGGTTAATGCAATAAGAATTGCGATTAAAAGCAAGAAAATTGCAAGGAAAAAACGAAACAGTATTTTTTTGAATTTTTTGATAGCGGTTATTGTTTTAACTTTGCCCGGAATTTGACTATAAAAGTAACAATTTTTGTGCCTAAATAAAATGGAACCCTCAATATATATTTTAGGAATAGAATCTTCTTGTGACGATACTGCAGCAGCTGTTATTCACAACGGTAAGATACTCTCCAATGTTGTGGCAACACAGAAAATACATGAAGAATATGGCGGGGTTGTTCCTGAGCTCGCTTCCAGGGCACATCAACAAAATATCGTGCCGGTGATTGACCTGGCCATTAAAAAAGCGGGGATTGATAAAAAAGACCTGAGTGCCATTGCCTTTACACGTGGTCCCGGATTGATGGGTTCGCTACTGGTGGGTTCCTCCTTTGCTAAATCCCTTTCACTCGGTTTGGGAATCCCACTTATTGAAGTCAATCATATGCAGGCGCATATACTGGCACATTTTATTGAAGCCGAAGGGCAATCAAAACCCAGTTTTCCGTTTATAGCACTTACCATAAGTGGCGGTCATACACAAATTGTGCAGGTTGATGACTATTTTGATATGAAAATAATTGGTCAAACCATCGATGATGCCGTGGGTGAAGCCTTTGATAAATCGGCTAAAATACTGGGGCTCCCCTATCCCGGAGGGCCACTGCTGGATAAGCACGCTCAAAAAGGAAACCCAAAAGCATACTCTTTCACCAAACCCAAAGTGGGCGACCTCGATTTTAGCTTTAGCGGACTCAAAACAGCTGTTTTGTATTTCATTCAAAATGAAGTCAAAAAGAATCCGCATTTTATTGAAGAAAACCTGGCAGATATTTGTGCTTCCATACAGTTTACCATTGTAGATTATTTGATGGATAAAATCAAAAACGCCGTAAAAGCCACCGGAATCATGGAAATTGCCATTGGTGGCGGGGTATCGGCAAACAGCGGAATCAGGAATGCATTGCAGCAAGCTGAAGTGGATTATGGCTGGAAAACTTACATCCCCCGATTTGAATTTTGTACAGACAATGCCGCAATGATTGCTATTGTGGGCGAACTCAAATATAAAAACAAGGATTTTAGCGAACTCAGTATCGGTTCCAAAGCCCGAATGGAGTTTTAAGTTAGAAATACGAAGTACGAAGATAGAAGTGCCAAATTTGAAATTATACATTTGAAAGACCTATGCAACTTTTCTACCATCCCGAAGCAAAAGAGATCAATCAAGAACTTGCCTTTGACAGGGAAGAGAGCAGACATATAGTGAAAGTTTTACGTAAATCAACAGGCGATATACTAAACATTACCAATGGGTTAGGATTTTTTTTAACCTCTGAAATTATAAGTGCCAATCACAACAAATGTATTGTCAAAATTTTAGAGAAAAACCCACAACAACCACTTCCCTATCGGCTTCATCTGGCTGTTGCACCTACTAAACTCAATGACCGCTATGAGTGGTTTTTGGAAAAAGCAACTGAAATTGGTGTTACAGAAATCACACCTGTCTTTTGCAACCACAGCGAACGCACAAAAATAAATCTCGAGCGCTATGAAAAAATCCTTCAAAGCGCCATGAAGCAATCCCTCAAGGCTCACTTGCCCAAACTCAATAAAGCCATCTCATTCAAACAGTTTATAGAACTCAATGCTGAAAATTCTGCTAAAAAATACATTGCTCATTGTGCTGAAGGCACTAAAACATCTTTAAAAAAGGTACTACATACAGGGGAAAATATACTCATTTTAATTGGTCCTGAGGGTGATTTCGCTTTAAGCGAAATCGAACTCGCTTTGCATAACGACTTTAGAGCCGTAAGCCTGGGCGAAAGCCGCCTCAGAACTGAAACTGCGGCTGTTGTTGCCTGTTATAGTGTGGCATTTGTCAATGAGATGTAGTGTCTTGCAGTGCTTGTTTTTGATACTAATAAACCTCTTGAGAATTTCACACAAAGCCCGCAAAGATAAAGCGCAAAGAAAACGCAAAGTAGCTTTCTAATTTTCGCTATTCCTTTCTCTATAATCGCTTCTTTCAATTCCTTTATTTTACACCCGTCCTATTCCCACCCATAAAAAAACCGCCTCCTCCCTTAGGAGAAAACGGTTTTTTTGATAAACTTTTGATTAGAAATTAATTCTTGCCTTTCAATTTTCTGATGCCATACCAAGCCCCTGCTGCAAGTCCCAGACCCAGTAAGCCGTCGATGGGTGCTGCCGGTTCTTCATCATCCACATCATCGTCAAAAGTGATTTGTGAATGTACCGGCTGAGCCATCAGCAGGCAGAGTGCAAAAGCGAATGTATAGACTAGTTTTGATATAGTGAATTTTGTGTATTTCATCATCTTTGGTATTATTTTTTAATAAATTTTGTTGTGAACTGTCCTTTGTTGTGCGTTAGCTTCAGCACATAGACCCCTTGTGACAAGGTGGTTGCATCCACTGTTAAATGTCCGTTGGTGTTGACAGTATGGGTGTTTGTATAAACAGTCTGCCCCAGAACATTGGTGATTTGCAGCGACACTTCTTCACCGTTGATGCCCTTTGTCGCCAATGTGATTTCGCCTTGAGCGGGATTGGGGAACAACACAAAGCCGTTTCCGAAAGCTACCTCATTGGTGCTTAGCAATTCTTCAAACACGATTTCAAAACGATCTGTGGCACTACTCTGCGGATCATCGGGATTGATATTGAATGCATAAAGCGTGTTTTCGTTGTTTACCAACTCGGTATCGATTCCGGTAAAATGGTCTCTTAACAGAGTCGTGATGTCATTCACTTCGGTAAGTTGTGCTTCAAACACATAGTCTGTGGTGCGGTAAGTGTTGGTGAATAACGGAATGCTTTCGCCGGCGAGCGGCAAGGCTCTGCTCTCGATACTCCACAGGCGGTCGTCGTTTGAACTTGCCAGGTTTTCATCCTGATTGTAGAACTTGGGCGCATCCTTTGCCGTAATGTCATTGGTATTTTCTTCGCCAAACTTAAAGCGCAATCCGTCTGATGGGGTCTCACCGGCTGCATAGGCAGCTGCTCTGTACAAGCGCACATCCATTTGGGAGCTGATATCAAAAACAGTTGTAAGCGGTGTAAATACATTTTTTTGGGTTTCCTCAAACTGTAAACTTGCGGTTCCGTTTGCCAGTGTGGTTACAAAAGCGGCCTGACCGGGTTGCAA
>DAINOA010000017.1:29497-29799 GCA_036735625.1 Planktosalinus sp.
ATATCTGTTGCCCGCAGAACCGGAACTATTGGTTCCTGTTGGCAAATCAATGGTGACATAGGCTCCGCGACCGTTTGCTCCACTCAATGTGGGATCCCAAATATAATAGTGATTCGGATTGATATTGTTAGAATCTTCAATCACGTCGTTCATATCCACCGCTGCCGGATAGGGATTTCCGAAGAAATTCGTTTGGTTTTCCACTTCGCTTAATTCACCATCAGCACTATTCAAAGAAAAAGAACCTGTATGAAGTGCTCCTGTAGTGCGCAGGGTCGTGTTGGTGGGTGCGGCATTGTTGT
>DAINOA010000018.1:0-5540 GCA_036735625.1 Planktosalinus sp.
CACAACACAATGATGGGTAGAGACATCATTAGAGAAACCACTCTTGAGATATTCAACACAGTTGATTATAAAAAATGGAATCCCATGCCAATGGTGGCATTAAATCATATTAATACGCCCGTTGACTCTCCGGAAGTTGATTTATGGGAAGCATTTGATCGTTCTATTGGTCATCACTTTAAGCTCTCTATCGATTTAAACGCCTGTACAGGCTGTGGTGCTTGTGTAATCGCTTGTCACGCCGAAAACAATGTGCCGGTAGTTGGAAAAACCGAAGTGAGACGCAGCAGGGATATGCACTGGTTGCGTATTGATAGATATTATTCATCAGAAGAAACAATACTTGATGATGCCGCTAAGAAAAATGCAATTTCTGGATTAGGTGAATCCTTAAGTCAGTTTGGCGAACTTGAAAGTCCTTCAGAAAATCCCCAGGTTGCTTTTCAACCGGTAATGTGTCAACACTGTAATCACGCTCCTTGTGAAACAGTTTGCCCCGTGGCAGCAACATCACACGGTCGTCAAGGTCAAAATCAAATGGCATACAACCGTTGTGTGGGTACCAGATATTGTGCAAACAACTGTCCCTACAAAGTACGTCGTTTCAACTGGTTCTTATATAGCCAAAATGATGAGTTTGATTATCATATGAACAACGACTTAGGAAGAATGGTTGTAAATCCTGATGTAACTGTGCGTTCCAGAGGCGTGATGGAAAAATGTTCATTCTGCATCCAAAAAACACAATTAACCATACTGGAAGCCAAGAAAGACGGAAGACAAATTAAAGATGGAGAATTCCAAACCGCCTGTTCCGCAGCATGTGATAGTGGAGCTATGGTGTTTGGCGATGTAAATGATGAGGAATCACTCATTGCTGAGAAATACAAAGATAAAAGAAGATACCACTTGATTGAATATTTAGGTACAAAGCCAAATGTGATGTATCAAGTGAAAGTAAGAAACACCGAAGAAGTTTAATATTATAACTAACAATAGAACTGAAATGAGATTTTATGTTTTTAGTACACCTATTTTATTAAAGAAGTCTAAAATCTAAAGTCTAATATCTAATATCTAAAATCTGATATATAAATGTCTCATTACGAAGCACCTATAAGAAGGCCATTAGTTTTAGGAGAAAAAACCTATCACGATGTTACTGTTGATGTAGCAAGACCCGTTGAAGGTAGAGCTAATAAATCTTGGTGGATAGTTTTTTCTATCGCCTTAGTCGCATTCCTTTGGGGAGTGGGCTGTATTGTCTATACCATTTCAACAGGAATTGGTGTTTGGGGTTTAAATAAAACCGTAGGCTGGGCGTGGGATATTACAAACTTTGTATGGTGGGTAGGTATAGGTCACGCCGGAACATTGATTTCTGCGGTGCTTTTACTTTTCCGTCAAAAATGGAGGATGGCTATTAACCGCTCAGCAGAAGCGATGACCATTTTCTCTGTAATGCAGGCCGGTTTGTTCCCCTTAATCCACATGGGTCGCCCCTGGTTGGCTTACTGGGTAGTACCTATTCCAAACCAGTTTGGTTCTTTATGGGTAAACTTTAACTCACCACTGCTCTGGGACGTGTTTGCAATTTCTACTTACTTATCTGTATCACTCGTTTTCTGGTGGACAGGATTACTGCCCGATTTTGCAATGATAAGAGACAGAGCCATTACACCCTTTACAAAGCGCATTTACAGCATCATTTCCTTTGGATGGAGTGGAAGAGCCAAAGACTGGCAACGCTTTGAAGAGGTTTCATTGGTTTTAGCCGGTTTAGCAACACCACTTGTACTTTCAGTACATACCATAGTATCTTTTGACTTTGCAACTTCGGTCATTCCGGGATGGCATACTACAATTTTCCCTCCATACTTTGTTGCAGGAGCGGTATTTTCCGGTTTTGCGATGGTAAACACCCTTCTCATTATCATGAGAAAAGTTTCAAATTTGGAAGACTATATTACCATTCAGCATATAGAATTGATGAACATCGTTATTATGATAACGGGCTCTATTGTGGGGGTTGCATATATTACTGAATTATTCATCGCTTGGTATTCAGGCGTGGAATATGAACAATACGCCTTTTTAAACAGAGCAACTGGACCTTATTGGTGGGCATACTGGGCAATGATGACGTGTAATGTGTTTTCACCTCAGTTAATGTGGTTTAAAAAATTGCGAACCAGCATAATGTTTTCGTTTATCATCTCCATTGTTGTTAACATTGGGATGTGGTTTGAACGATTTGTAATTATTGTGACTTCACTCCACAGAGATTATTTACCATCATCTTGGACCATGTTTTCACCAACATTTGTTGATATTGGAATATTTATTGGAACCTTAGGTTTCTTCTTTGTACTCTTTTTATTGTACTCAAGAAGTTTCCCTGTAATAGCTCAAGCGGAAGTAAAATCAATTTTGAAATCTTCCGGAGCAACGTATAAAGATTTGAGAGCAAAACACGGGGATGATGTTGATCATTCTACTGTAATTGTTAAAGACAACACTAAAAATAAAGAATAGCCATGGCATCAAAAGTTATTCACGCACTATATACAGACGATGATGTGCTTATGCAAGCAGTCAAAGATACCCGTAAGGCACACTACCACATCGGTGAAATATATACCCCTTTTCCGGTTCACGGACTCGATAAGGCCATGGGACTTGCGCCCACCCGTCTTGCAATTACCTCTTTTATGTATGGTGTTGTGGGTCTTGCCGTTTCAATCGTGATGATGAATTATATTATGATTGAAGATTGGCCTCAGGACATTGGAGGAAAACCCAGTTTTAGTTATATTCAAAACATGCCGGCATTTGTACCTGTAATGTTTGAATTAACGGTGTTTTTTGCGGCTCACTTAATGGTGATTACCTTCTATTTAAGAAGTAAACTTTGGCCATTTAAACAAGCAGAAAACCCCGATGTAAGAACCACAGATGACCACTTTTTAATGGAAATCGACGTAGAAAATCACTCTGTTGAAGAACTTTCAAAATTTCTTCAAGACACTGGAGCCGTAGAAGTTAATTTAGTAGATAAGCAAGAATAATTCCTATGAAAAACATAGTTTATATATTCGTTTTTTCAATTTTTTTGAGTTTGACATCCTGTTCAGACAACAAGAGTCCAAACTACCAGTTTATGCCAAATATGTATGAATCTGTTGGCTATGAGGCGTACAGTGAAGGAGAACTTTTTTTGAATGGACAGTCGTCCAGATTACCTGCACAAGGTTCTGTGCCAAGAGGTCATTCACCATATGATTATGAGGATACAAATGAAGATAGGGAACGTGCTAAAGCCGAATTAAAAAACCCACTTCCTGTAACTGAAGAAAATTTGGCTGTCGGCAAAGAGCTTTATGGATATTTTTGTGCCGTATGTCACGGAGATAAAGGAGATGGCAAGGGTATTTTAGCACAAAGAGAGAAGTTTTTGGGAATTCCAAGTTATGCAGACCCCGGAAGAGTTATCAATGAAGGTGGAATTTATCATGTTCAAATGTATGGACTCAATGCAATGGGCGCATTTACTCCTCAAACCACTCCAGAAGAGCGCTGGCAAATTACCATGCACGTGATGAACCTCAAGGCTGAGCTTGAAGGAACACCAAAGCTGGCTCTAGATTCTGAAACTGAAGCAGCTACTATACAAGAAGGTGCAACAGGTTCAGAAAATGAACAAATAGAAGAATAACAGTACAATTAAAGACATAGTTAAAGATATGTACACGCTACCTAACAAATTAAAACTTTTTGCAATCATCTTTATGGTCGTTGGTGCCCTAGGAATGGTTGTTGGTTTAATGAATGCACCCGGTTCAAAAGAAGAGGTGAAAGAAATGCTGGCAAATCAAGAAGCACATCACGGTGACTCATCAGCCCACGCTGAAGATGTACACCACGATGAAGAACACGTTTACCACCTCTATCATCAATTACAAAACAGACCTTGGTCTGCGATTTATGTAGCTGCATTTTTCTTTTTTATGATCTCATTGGGAGCACTTGCCTTTTATGCCATTCAACATGTTTCACAAGCCGGATGGTCTCCAGTTTTATTTAGAGTAATGGAAGGAATAACGGGTTATTTATTGCCCGGTTCAATTATCATGTTTTTATTATTAGCGCTGTCTGTATTTGGAATCAACCATATCTTTCACTGGATGGATCCGGAGCTTTTTAATCCCGAAAGTGAAAAGTATGACTACCTCGTAGCTGGAAAAGCAGCCTGGTTAAATACCCCGGGATTTTTAATAAGAGCCGCTATTTATCTGGCCGGATGGAATCTTTACAGATATTTCTCAAGAAAATATACTTTAAAACAAGATGAAGTTGGAGGAACCCACTGGTTTAAAAAGAATGTAAAAATTTCAGCGGCTTTTCTAGTGTTCTTTATAGTTACAGAATCAATGATGTCCTGGGACTGGATAATGGGCTTTGACCCACACTGGTTTAGTACACTATTTGGATGGTATGTTTTAGCCGGTATGCTTGTTTCTGCAATTACCGTGATTGCAATGGTTACTGTATTTTTAAAATCCCAAGGATATTTAGAATATGTAAACAACAGTCATATCCACGATTTAGCAAAATTTATGTTTGGATTTAGTATCTTCTGGACTTACTTATGGTTTTCACAGTTTATGTTGATTTGGTATGCAAATATCCCTGAAGAGGTCACTTATTTTGTGTCTCGAATAGAAGACTACAACTTGCTTTTCTTTGGAATGGTAGCATTGAATTTTGTTTTTCCATTATTACTCTTAATGAATAGCGATTTCAAACGCGTAAACTGGTTGGTAATCGGCACAGGAATTATTATCCTTTTAGGGCACTACATTGATGTATATGTAATGGTAATGCCCGGAACAGTTGGAGCTTCCTGGTATATTGGTATTCCAGAAATTGGAGCGATGCTATTCTTTTTTGGCTTGTTTACATATATCGTTTTCAGTAGCCTTACAAAAGCACCATTGCTTGCTAAAGGAAGCCCCTTTTTGGAAGAAAGCAAACATTTTCATTATTAATTTAAAACTGTAAAGAACCCTAATAAAAATGACAGGATTTTTAATAATAGCCGTTTTAGTACTTTTTGCTGTAGCAGTTTGGCAAATGAAAGGTATTTTTCAATTGTCTCAAATCAAAAAAAGTGATGATTCACAAGTAGCAAATGACAAAGACAATCGTTTCAACGGCAAGTTGATGCTTTGGTTTTTAGTTTTTTTCTATGTGTTTTTAATTTATGGATTTTGGGAATGGACTCGTGTTCTTTTACCTGAAGCCGCTTCAGAGCACGGAAAAGACATTGATTTATTGATGCTTATCTCTATGGTAATCATCATGTTTGTTTTGGTAATCACACAATTTTTACTCCACTATTTTGCATTCAAATACCACGGAAGAAAAGAACAAAAAGCAGTCTTCTTAGCAGATAATGACAAATTAGAATTTATCTGGACAATCATACCTGTTATTGTTCTTGCAGCCCTTATTATTTATGGACTTTTCACCTGGACAGA
>DAINOA010000018.1:5640-29432 GCA_036735625.1 Planktosalinus sp.
ATTTAAGATATGTCAACAGAAGCACACAATCATTCAGCAGATCACCACGACGATCACGGGCATCATCACAAAGATACGTTCATTACGAAATACATTTTTAGTATTGACCATAAAATGATTTCCAAACAATACCTTATTACGGGATTGTTTATGGGAATTATTGGAATTGCAATGTCTATTTTATTTCGTTTACAACTTGCCTGGCCTGATAAGCAGTTTCCCGTTTATGAAATCTTTTTAGGAAAATGGGGTGCAGATGGAATTATGGATCCCAATGTATATCTGGCATTGGTTACTATACACGGTACCATTATGGTATTCTTTGTATTAACAGCCGGATTGAGTGGAACATTTAGTAATTTACTGATTCCTTTGCAAATAGGTGCTCGGGATATGGCTTCCGGTTTTCTGAATATGGTTTCCTACTGGTTGTTTTTTGTTTCAAGTGTGATTATGATACTTTCACTTTTTGTTGAAGCAGGACCCGCAGCTGCAGGTTGGACTATTTATCCTCCACTAAGTGCATTGCCACAATCGATGCCGGGCTCAGGAGCAGGAATGACGCTTTGGCTTGTTTCTATGGCAATTTTCATTGCTTCCTCTCTTTTAGGTTCGCTTAACTATATTGTTACTGTCATCAATTTAAGAACTAAAGGAATGTCTATGACCCGACTTCCATTGACAATCTGGGCATTTTTTGTGACTGCAATTATTGGAGTGGTTTCTTTCCCGGTTTTATTTTCTGCAGCCTTGATGTTGATAATGGATAGAAGTTTTGGAACTTCTTTTTTCCTCTCAGATATTTATATTGCAGGCGAAATTTTACACAATCAAGGAGGTTCCCCAATACTTTTTCAGCACTTGTTTTGGTTTTTAGGTCACCCGGAAGTATATATTGTTTTACTTCCCGCTCTAGGAATTACTTCAGAAATAATTGCTACAAATTCACGAAAACCCATCTTTGGTTACAGGGCAATGGTAGCCTCAATTTTAGCTATTGCATTCTTATCAACCATTGTTTGGGGACACCACATGTTTGTTACGGGTATGAACCCGTTTCTAGGTTCGGTATTTACTTTTACAACTTTATTGATAGCAATTCCCTCTGCAGTTAAAGCATTTAATTATATCACTACACTCTGGAAAGGAAATTTGCAGCTCAACCCTGCCATGTTGTTTTCCATAGGTCTGGTCTCTACCTTTATATCTGGTGGTCTCACAGGTATTATTCTTGGTGATAGTGCATTAGATATCAACGTTCACGATACCTATTTTGTGGTTGCTCACTTCCACCTGGTGATGGGTATTTCTGCACTCTACGGTCTGTTTGCCGGTGTTTATCATTGGTTCCCGAAGATGTTTGGTAGAATGATGAATAAAAACCTGGGATATGTTCACTTCTGGGTAACCGTTATTGGTGCCTACGGAATCTTTTTCCCGATGCACTTTATCGGTATGGCAGGTCTTCCAAGAAGGTATTATACCAATACAGCTTTCCCTTATTTTGACGATTTGGCAAACATCAATGTGGTCATCACCATCTTTGCAATTATAACCGCTGCGGTTCAATTGGTGTTTTTATATAATTTTATAGTTTCCATTTTTTACGGGAAAAAAGCACCACAAAATCCGTGGAAATCAAATACATTAGAATGGACAGCTCCCGTAAAACATATGCACGGAAACTGGCCTGGAGCGATTCCTCACGTTTACCGTTGGTCATACGACTACAGCAAGCTTAATAAAGCGGGAGATGATTATGTGATTGCTGGACAAGATTTTGTTCCCCAAAACATACCACTTCAGGATAATGAAGAAGAATTAAGTCATTAAAGCAAATGGCTCTATTAATAAAAACCCCACTTTTAGTTCATAAAAGTGGGGTTTTTATATTTACAATAAGCTTGGTTATTTTTTTAGTAAGCGTCACCAAAACCAAATACCGGGGTGCGCACTTTCCATTTTCCATTTGTAAAATCAGGTATTTCCTGAACGGCTCCATTGTTTTGTATAGAAGTTTCACTTAAAGGCGTGATAGCATACCAGGTGGCCAGGTCATACACATCCAGCGGAAATTCAATATTTTGTTTTATACATTCAATAAAGCTGTTGCATAGTAGAAAATCCATGCCACCGTGTCCCGAGTTTTTAGCGTCTTCAGAGAATTTTTTCCACAAAGGATGGTCATAGTTTTCCATCCAGTCTTGAGTGGAGTCCCATCGATGGGATTTTTCCATTTTACTCTCAAAATAGATAAATCCCTGGTCAAATTCGCCCCAACCAAAATCCTGCCATATTCCGTCAGTTCCTTGAAGTTTAAAACCCAGATTATAGGGGCGTTGCAAACTGGTGTCGTGGGTGAGTAAAATGGTTTCCCCATTAGCACAAGCGATTTGGGTTGTGACCACATCGCCCTGTTTAAATTCCACCGAAGCGTTGGGATGATTAGTGCCACCTTTGGGGTGATTCTTCACATAATGATTTAGGCCAACGGCTTTGGTAGCAAATGAAGACAATCGCAATAAACGGTTTCCTCTGTTTACGTTGAGATAAACGCCCACAGGTCCCAGGCCGTGAGTGGGATAGAGCTCACCATTTCTATTGAGGTAGTGATTGGTTCTCCATTTGGCTTCGCTGTATCCTTTTTCGCCAAAGAGTACCCCGGAATTGTATGGGGTTACCCCATCATTAAATAAAACCCCTCTTAAATCGTGGAGGTACCCTCCTTGAGCATGAACAAGTTCGCCAAAATATCCATTTCTCACCATATTGAGAATTGCCATTACATCCCTTCTATAACACACATTTTCCAAAACCATAATGGGAGTTTTCGTCTCCTCATAGGTCTTAACATATTCCCAGCATTCCCCTAGATTGATGGCACCTGCTACTTCCATTCCCACAATTTTCCCGGCGCGCATGGCTTCTACGCCTTGAATTTTGTGCCATTCCCATGGTGAAGCAATGATAACGGCATCAATATCATTTCGCGTAAGCAAATTTCTGTAATCATAGTCACCTTTAATGTATTCAATCGCTTTTGGAAGTCCTTTTTCTAACAATAAGTTTTGAGCCAACTTCATCATTCCTGGATCTGGATCTGCAAAGGCAACGAGTTCAACATCAGAGCGTTTAAGCATTTCTTTAATGAGAGATTGCCCCCTCAAACCCACGGCGATAAACCCGAGCCTCACTTTTTTGGATTGTTTTGTCAATAAACTTGCTGCTAGTGTGTTTGGCATTACTAAAGAGCCAAAACCGGCAAAAGCTCCCGCTTTTATAAATGTGCGTCTTTCCATGATTTTTGTTGATAGTTAAAGGAATAAATTTATAAAAACAAAAGGACATTTATAATGAATAGGTCTTTTTGTTATGAAACCATTCCCTTGAGTTTACCTTTAGGTTATTTCTGAGGGTAATGGTCTTGTCAATAAATGGAATTAAAAAAAGCCTGATTAAATTTGTAGTGTAAATGAGTTAAAAATCTTATTTTATTTTAATTAGCAAAGAAAACCACGTTTGGGGAAGCGTGGTTTTTTTATTTAAAAGATGCATTCCAAAATCTCACTACAATTTCGTTATCTTTGTTTTATGAACGAAAATTTAGACCCCACAGGTGAAAACTTCACGCCCGAAGAACTCGATATAGAACGCAAATTGAGACCACTCACTTTTGACGATTTTACAGGTCAAGACCAAGTGTTGGAAAATCTGAAAATATTTGTTCAGGCAGCTAATTTACGTGATGAAGCTCTTGACCACACTCTTTTTCATGGCCCACCCGGCTTGGGTAAAACCACATTGGCACATATTCTCGCTAATGAACTCGAAGTGGGAATCAAAATCACATCGGGACCTGTGCTCGATAAACCCGGTGATCTCGCCGGCTTACTCACCAATCTGGAAGAAAGAGATGTCTTGTTCATAGATGAAATCCACCGTTTGAGCCCCATTGTAGAAGAATATCTCTATTCGGCTATGGAAGATTATAAAATCGATATTATGATTGAAAGCGGTCCCAACGCTCGCACGGTACAAATCAATCTCAATCCATTTACGTTGGTTGGCGCTACAACACGCTCCGGTTTACTCACAGCACCAATGCGTGCCCGTTTTGGAATTGCATCCAGGTTGCAGTATTACAACACCGAACTTTTAACCACCATCGTGCAACGCAGTGCTGATATTCTCAAAGTGAAAATAGGTATGGAAGCTGCTATTGAAATTGCTGGACGCAGCCGTGGTACACCGCGTATCGCCAATGCACTTTTGCGCAGGGTAAGAGACTTTGCGCAAATAAAAGGAGACGGCACCATTGATATCAAAATTGCAAAATATGCGTTGGAAGCCTTAAATGTCGATGCTTTTGGTCTTGACGAAATGGACAATAAAATACTCACAACCATTATCGATAAATTTAAAGGAGGCCCCGTGGGAATCACCACACTTGCCACCGCTGTAAGCGAAAGTGCCGAAACCATTGAAGAAGTCTATGAACCCTTTCTCATTCAGCAAGGATTTATTATGCGCACACCCAGAGGACGTGAAGTCACCGAAGCTGCATACAAACACTTAGGCAAACTAAAAGGACCCACACAAGGGGGGTTGTTTTAAAGTCCCCACCCCGACTCTTTCACCTTTGGCGGGGAGGGGGCAGTTTTTACAGTAATGAATGCAAAATCGAAATTTACCCAACTCATTAAAAAGGAAGCCAAACGACTTGGTTTCTTATCCTGTGGCATTAGCAAAGCCGGTTTTCTTGAAGAAGAAGCCCCCCGCCTTGAAAAATGGCTTAACCAAAACATGCATGGCGAAATGCAGTATATGGAAAACCACTTTGACAAACGCCTCAATCCAACCATTTTAGTGCCGGGCGCTAAAAGTGTCATTTCGTTATTACTCAACTATTACCCTGAGGAATCTCAAGCTGAAAACACCTATAAGATCTCCAAATATGCCTATGGAACCGACTACCATTTTGTAATTAAAGACAAACTGAAGCAGTTGTTGCAATTTATTGAAGAGGAAATTGGAGAGGTGGACGGCAGGGCATTTGTGGACTCGGCGCCTGTGCTGGACAAAGCCTGGGCTGCCAAAAGCGGTCTCGGCTGGATAGGAAAACACAGTAACCTGCTCACACAACAAGTGGGTTCGTTTTATTTTATCGCAGAACTCATCCTCGACCTAGAACTGGAATATGACAGCCCGGCAACAGACCACTGCGGTACCTGCACAGCCTGTATCGATGCCTGTCCCACAAATGCAATTGTCGAGCCTTATGTGGTGGACGGCAGTAAATGCATTTCTTACTTTACTATTGAACTAAAAAATGAAATCCCAAACGAAGTTAAAGGCCAATTTGACGACTGGATGTTTGGCTGTGACATCTGCCAGGATGTATGCCCATGGAACCGCTTTTCCAAACCACATAACGAACCCCTTTTTAACCCCAAACCCGAACTGCTTTCTATGACCAAAAAAGACTGGGAAGAAATCACCCGCGAAGTGTTTCAAAAAGTATTTCAAAAGTCAGCAGTAAAACGCACCAAGTATGAGGGTTTACAACGGAATATTGAGTTTTTGAGGGAATGAGGGATTTTTTATTTTAGGGTTTGGAATTTAGTAATTGATATTAATAAAACTCATAAGACCTTAAATAGGCCTGACAGGTTTTTAAAACAAGTTAGGTATAAATACAGAGTTCAATTTTAATTAAAACCTACACAAAACAATTTCAGAACATATAAAAGAATAACAAATTAACTTTCCAAATTTCGGGGATAAACTTACCTTTGCTAGTCAGATAAACCATTAATCAATGAGTAAAGAAAGTCGCAGAAGAGAAGCATTAGTGTATCATGCCAAGCCAAAACCCGGCAAAATACAAGTAGTCCCAACAAAAAAATATGCCAGCCAGCGTGACTTATCCTTGGCTTATTCACCCGGTGTTGCAGAACCTTGTCTGGAAATCGCTAAGGACAAAGAAAACGTCTATAAATATACTACCAAAGGCAATCTTGTTGCTGTCATTTCAAATGGTACCGCTGTTTTAGGACTAGGTAACATTGGCCCCGAAGCTTCAAAACCAGTTATGGAAGGGAAAGGTCTCCTCTTTAAAATCTTTGCAGACATTGATGTGTTTGATATTGAAGTGGATACAGAAGACATAGAATCCTTTATTCAGACTGTAAAAAACATCGCTCCCACCTTTGGTGGCATCAATCTGGAAGACATCAAAGCCCCAGAAGCCTTTGAGATAGAACGACGTCTCAAGGAAGAGCTCGACATTCCCGTGATGCATGATGACCAGCACGGCACGGCAATTATTTCGGCGGCAGCCTTGATAAATGCGCTCGAAATTGCCCATAAAAAAATCAGTAAAGTAAAAATTGTAATAAGTGGTGCCGGGGCAGCAGCGGTTTCGTGCACACGACTTTACAAAGCCTTTGGCGCAAAGCCGGAAAACATTGTGATGCTTGACAGCAAAGGCGTCATTAGAAAGGATCACCCCAACTTAAGTATTGAAAAGCAAGAGTTTGCTACCTCCAGAAAAATTGAAACCTTGGAAGAAGCACTCAAAAAAGCAGATGTTTTTGTGGGGCTTTCTGTGAAAGATATTGTTACACCGGCGATGCTCAAGTCGATGAACAAAAATCCCATTGTTTTTGCTATGGCAAACCCCAATCCGGAAATAAAGTATGACCTTGCCATTAAAACACGTGAGGACATCATAATGGCAACAGGGCGCTCAGACCATCCCAATCAGGTCAATAATGTACTTGGTTTTCCTTACATCTTTAGAGGGGCACTGGACGTGAGAGCCACAAAAATCAATGAAGAAATGAAAAAAGCGGCGGTACTGGCACTTGCTAAATTGGCAAAAGAACCGGTGCCGGAGCAAGTCAATATCGCTTATGGCGAAACCAAACTTGCTTTTGGAAAAGATTATATAATCCCCAAACCCTTTGATCCCAGATTGATTACAAAAGTACCTCCGGCAGTAGCCCGAGCTGCCATGGAGAGTGGTGTTGCAAAAGAACCCATTGAAGATTGGGAAAAATATGAAGACGAGCTTTATGAGCGTATGGGTTCTGACAATAAAATGGTTAGGCTACTAGCAAACAGAGCCAAAACCAACCCCAAGCGGGTTGTTTTTGCAGAGGCAGATCATCTGGATGTTTTAAAAGCAGCTCAAATTATTTACGAAGAAAAAATGGGTACGCCCATATTGTTGGGAAGAAAAGACATTATTCTTGAGTTGATGGAAGAAATTGATTTTAATTCTAAAAATATCCTGATTATTGACCCCAAAGATGATGAAGAAGAAGAAAAAAGAAACCACTATGCAACCCATTACTGGGAACGCAGAAAACGAAATGGCGTGACGCTTTATGACGCTAAAAAATGGATGCGAGAACGCAATTATTTTGCAGCGATGATGGTCAATGTGGGCGATGCAGATGCCTTGATAACCGGCTATTCAAGGTCCTATCCATCGGTTTTAAAACCCATGCTAGAGTTAATTGGAAAAATCGAGGGAGTTGATAAAGTGGCTGCAACAAACTTAATGATTACAAAGCGTGGTCCCATCTTCTTGTCTGATACGTCTGTAAATATCGACCCAACGGCAAAAGAATTAGCCAAAATAACTCAAATGACGGCATACACCATGAAAATGTTTGGAATGACACCGGTTATGGCAATGATTTCTTATACTAATTTTGGGTCTTCAAAACATGAACGTGCAAGAAAAGTAAAGGAAGCCGTCGCAATGCTTCATCGATCAAACCCAGAGTTGATAGTTGACGGTGAGGTGCAAATGGATTTTGCATTGAACAAAGAAATGCATCAAAAAAACTTTCCGTTTTCAAAATTGGCAGGTAAAAATGTGAATGCATTGATATTTCCCAGTTTAGATTCTGCAAACAGCAATTATAAATTGCTTAAAGAGCTTAACAATGCAGACTCCATTGGTCCCATTCTGCTGGGAATGAAAAAGCCGGTGCATATTCTACAGTTAGGGAGTAGCGTAGAAGAAATTGTTCATATGGCAGCTGTCGCAATTATTGATGCCCAGCAAAAAGAAAAGAGAGATTTAAAGCAAAATTCAAAACCCCGAAAAAGATAGCATTTTAACTCAATTTTTTTTAAGCTGTTTAAAAAGGGATTGATAATAAAAATACTATATTTGGCGTTTAACATTAAGTTAACAAATGATTACTCACATTCAGGGAAGATTAATAGAAAAAAATCCAACCAACGTTGTGATAGATTGTGGTGGAGTGGGCTATGAAATACATATTTCGTTGCACACATTTTCAAGTCTTCCACAATCTGAAAGTATAAAATTGTTCACACATCTTTTAGTGAAAGAGGATTCTCATACTTTGTTTGGATTTGCAGATCAATTTGAACGGGAACTATTTAAGTTATTGATATCAGTTTCAGGGGTTGGAGCCAGCACGGCCAGAACCATGCTTTCCTCCATCCACCCCAATGCAATAAAAGAGGCTATTGCTCATGGTGAGGTTGCAACCATTCAATCCATAAAGGGAATTGGAACCAAAACCGCACAAAGAGTTATTCTTGACCTAAAGGATAAAATACTCAAAGTATATGCTATTGATGATATTTTGAGTAAATCAAGCAATACCAAAAAGGATGAAGCGTTATCAGCATTGGAAACATTAGGGTTTTTAAGAAAACAAGCAGAAAAGGTTTGTGAAAAGATTTGTAATGAAAACCCGGATGCGACAGTAGAAACAATTATAAAATTAGCTTTAAAAAATTTATAATACATTGGGTACAAAAAATTATTCTAGAAGAAAATATCAGGTTAATCATATTGTTTTATTAATTAGTTTGTTGTTTCTGTCTTTAAATGTTACAGCTCAGGTGCCTGATCCTGAACAGGATCCCGGAGTGGAACAAGATACATTGAGGACAGGACATTCTATGGGTCAAATGATTTTGCCAGACCCACCCAGTATAAGTGAATTATATACTTTTGACCCCATCTCGGGAATGTATATCTATAACCGTATGCTCGGAAACTTTTCTATTTCATACCCCCTTGTGCTCACTCAACAAGAATATCAAGACCTCATCTTAAGAGAAGAAATGAGGGATTATTTTAAAACGAAAATTGATGCAGCAGATGGAAGAAAAGAAGGCTCTGAAGACGAGCAGCGTAATTTGTTACCCAGTTTCTATGTGAATTCAAACCTTTTTGAAACCATTTTTGGTGGAAATGTCATAGAAGTCATTCCACAAGGTTCAGTCGAAATGGATTTGGGAATTCTTTTTACTAAACAAGACAATCCCTCTTTTTCACCAAGAAACCGAAGTAATTTCACTTTTGATTTTGATCAACGCATCAGTCTGAGTTTATTGGGTAAAGTGGGGACTCGACTTCAAATTACAGCAAACTATGATACCCAGTCAACCTTTGATTTTCAAAACCAAATAAAGTTAGAATATACCCCCACAGAAGATCAAATCATTCAAGCAATAGAAGTGGGTAATGTGAGTATGCCTCTCAATAGCTCTTTAATTCAGGGAGCACAAAGTTTATTTGGGGTCAAAACAGAACTTCAGTTTGGAAAAACAAGGGTTACAGGAGTGTTCTCTGAACAAAAATCTGAAACCCGCAACGTGATAGCTCAAGGTGGAGGTACCGTCAATGAATTTGATGTGTTTGCACTGGAATATGATGAGGACAGACACTTCTTTTTAAGTCACTTTTTTAGAGATCAATATGATCAGGCCCTTGAACAATACCCTTTTATTAACTCAAATGTTCAGATTTCCAGAATTGAACTTTGGGTCACAAATTTATCAAATAATACCGAAAATGTAAGGAACATAGTTGCAATCCAAGACATTGGTGAATCAGACCCGGCACGCATTGGGCTCGCATTTCCTCCCGGAGGCTTTATCAATAGACCTCCAAACTCATATCCAGATAACGGAAATAACGATTTCAACCCCTTTGGGATAGATGGCGGAGCACAATCTATATTAAACTCAAACATTAGAAACGTATCTTCAGTTCAATCTGGTTTTGGAGGTGTGCAGGTTATTGAAGGAAAGGACTATGTAACCCTGGAAAACGCCCGCCGTTTGATGCCCAATGAATATACACTCAATAGCCAGTTAGGCTATGTTTCACTCAATCAAAGACTTAGTAATGATGAGGTTCTAGCCGTTTCTTTTCAATATACCGTCAATGGACGCGTTTTTCAAGTAGGTGAATTTTCAAATGATGGAGTAATTGCAAATAATGAAGGCGGTATTGGTGCTGAACCAAACCCCGACCCCAATGGGCCACAACCTGGTGAAGCACAAAATATTGTAGTGAAAATGCTGAAAAGTAACATTGTAAATGTCAATCAACCCATTTGGGACTTAATGATGAAAAACGTTTACAGCCTCGGGGCATTTCAACTGGAAAGAGAAGACTTTAGATTAAATATTCTCTACACAGACCCCTCACCTTTAAACTTCATCACTCCGGCACCCGGTTCCATAGAATTTCCGGCAACACCCTTGCCCGATGATGTTGATCAAACAACACTTTTGAGGGTTTTCAACCTTGACCGACTTAACTTCAATAACGACCCTCAACAAGACGGTGATGGATTTTTTGACTTTCTTCCCGGAATTACTGTTGATACCCAAAACGGAAGAATCATTTTTACAACTGTTGAACCCTTTGGTGAACATTTGTTTCAAAAATTAAGAAGCCCCGGAAGCTCTGAAAACTACAATGTGCCTGCTACTTATAATGCCAATCAAAATAAATATGTTTACAGGTCTCTCTATACTTCCACCAAAACAGTAGCTGAACAAGAGGATAGCGATAAAAATAAATTTCAACTTAAAGGTTCTTATAAATCAACTGGAGCAGATGGAATAGCCATTGGAGCATTTAATATTCCTCAGGGCTCTGTTACAGTTACAGCTGGTGGACGATTGCTGGTAGAAGGGGTTGACTATACAGTGAATTATCAATTGGGTAGAGTGCAAATTCTTGATCAAGCTCTTTTAAATTCTAATACACCCATTCAGATTACAACTGAAAATAATACCCTTTTTGGACAACAAACCAAAAGATTTACCGGGCTTAATATTGAACACCAATTCAACGAAAACTTCTTGATTGGAGCCACTTATCTCAACTTAAACGAAAGACCTTTAACACAAAAAACCAATTTAAACTCAGAACCTCTTAATAATACTATTTTTGGATTCAATGCAAATTATTCTACTCAGGTACCATTTTTAACCCGATTGGTTAACAAACTTCCCAATATCGATACAGATGTAGAATCAAACCTTTCATTAAGGGGGGAATTTGCATATTTACAGCCCGGCTCACCCAAGGTTTCTGATTTTGATGGAAAAACAACCGTTTATGTAGATGATTTTGAAGGATCACAAACCCTTCTTGATATAAAAACACCATTGTCCTGGCAACTAGCTAGCACCCCTATTGATTTTGGTGGTGAGCTAGAAAACAACAACCCAGCCTACAATTACAATAGAGCAAAACTATCCTGGTACACCATAGACCCCATTTTTTACAGCTCCCAAAGACCAGAAGGCATCTCAAACGATGATTTATCGACATACTCGGCAAGAAGATTATTTATTAATGAAATTTTCCCCGATACAGATATCGTTCAGGGACAAACCCAAGCATTATTTTCGCTTGACCTAACTTATTATCCCGGAGAAAGAGGTCCCTATAACTTCAATCCTGAAACCGGTGGAACAAACAACTTGCCAAATCCTTCATCTCGATGGGCGGGTATAACTCGATCTTTAACCACCACCGATTTTGAAAAATCAAACGTTGAGTTTATTCAGTTTTGGGTACTAGACCCTTTTATCTATGAAGAAAATGCCGGGAATAATGGTGGAGAGCTCAGATTTAACCTGGGAAGCATTTCTGAGGACATTCTCAAAACAGGCAGAAAACAATATGAAAATGGACTCCCTAGAGATGGTGGGACCCAAGGTACAACTCCCACTGTGTATGGAAAAGTCCCCACTAATCAATCATTAGTTTATGCATTTGATACAGAAGGTCAAGAACGTACAAATCAAGATTTAGGACTCAATGGTGCTTCAGATATTGAAGAAGCAGCACTGTTCCCGATATTTGCCGGTCTCGAAGACCCGGCAGGTGACAACTACACCTATTTTTTGCAAGCTGAAGGAGACATTGTTAATCGATATAAAAATTACAACGGTACTCAAGGTAACTCCCCATCTGAAGTGACACAAACCAATCGCGGTTCAACGACGCTTCCAGATGTAGAAGATTATAATCGTGATAATACAATGAACACCGTAAACAGTTATTTTGAATACACCGTTCAAATGTTTCCGGGGATGAATGTGGATAACAACCCTTTCATTACAGATGTGAGAGAATTGGAAGTAAACACTCAAAATAACCAAACACAAGCAGTAAGATGGGTGCAATTTAAAGTGCCCGTTAGCGAACCATCAAGAGCTGTGGGTGGTATTACAGATTTTAGATCCATAAGGTTTATGAGAATGTTTCTCACAGATTTTGATCAAGATATAACTTTTAGATTTGGAACACTCGATTTAGTAAGAGGTGATTACAGAAGATACACACAAAGTCTTAACCCTTCCGGAATTCTCCCTGAAAACAGTAATACTTTGTTTGAAGTGAGCTCTGTTAACATTGAAGAAAATTCAAGCAGACAACCCATTCCTTATGTATTACCTCCGGGAGTCGTGAGAGAAGAATTGATAAACAACAATTCAAACATTAGGCAAAATGAACAATCACTCTCTTTAAAAGTATGTGGTTTAGAACCCGAAGATGGACGCGGAGTATTTAAAAACTACAATATTGATATGCGTCAATACAAAAACCTTGAAATGTTTATTCACGCAGAGTCCCTACTTGATGAATTACCCCTTTCTGATGGTGATTTGGTCGCCTTTATAAGGTTGGGAAATGACTTGAACCAAAATTTTTATGAAATAGAAATCCCACTAAATCCAACAAACTTTGGCGCAACAAATCCTGAGGAAATCTGGCCCATACAAAACAGGCTTAACTTGCCACTCAAGTTACTTCAAGAGGTAAAGTCGCGTGTGTTAGGAGACCCTGAAGCATTTGACTTGAGTGAAGTCGTCTTTTTTAATGAATCTGAACTTGATGGTAGTAATGGTGGGCCAGAGAATGAAATGCGAATTGGTATAAAAGGTAGTCCAAGTTTTGGGGCTGTAAGAACTATTATGCTTGGTGTAAAGAACTCCACAGACAATAACATATGTGGTGAAGTATGGTTTAATGAACTGCGCCTTTCTGAACTGGAAAATCGAGGAGGCTGGGCGGCAATTGCAAGTATGGATGTGAACTTAGCTGATTTTGCAAATGTGAGTGCCGTTGGAAGAAGAACTACCGTTGGTTTTGGATCTATAGAACAAGGACCCAATCAAAGAAGTTTAGAAGATGTTCAACAGTATGATATAGTAACAAATGTCAATTTGGGTCAATTGTTACCTAGAAACTGGGGTATTCAACTCCCATTCAATTTTGGAATTGGAGAAGAACAGGTTACACCATTTTATGATCCGGAATTCCAGGACATTCAACTTGAAACCAGACTAGATAATGCCGCAGACGCTGCTGAAAGAGACCAGATTAGAGAACAATCCATTGAAAATACAAAGCGACAAAGCATTAATTTTATTGGGGTTAGAAAAGATAGAACTGGTGATAAAAAACCACAACCTTATGATGTTGAAAACATAACGTTATCATATTCTTATAACCAGATAGATCACAAAAGCTTTGAAATAGAAGAATCACTGCAACAAAATGTAAGATTGGGGGCAACTTATGATTACAGCTTCACTCCAAAGCCAGTGGAGCCTTTTAAGAAAAACGATTCCTTGTTTAGAAGTCCTTATTTGCAGTTACTCAAAGATTTCAACTTCAATTATTTGCCTACCAATATTTCAGCGAGCACAAATATTATGAGGCAATACAATGAACAAAAATTCAGAGAACTCAATTTATTACCCGGAAACATTGGAGTGCCCACTCTTTATCAACGCAACTTTATGTTTGATTGGCAATATGCAATGAATTATAATTTGACAAATTCATTGCGTTTTAATTTCAATGCATCCAATAATAGAATCGTCAAAAATTACATTGATGATAATGGAATTATTAATAATGATATAGGAGTTTGGGACGGTATTTTTGATGTGGGAGTTCCAGACAGGCATTTTCAGACACTCCAAGTTAATTATGATTTGCCTTTTAGTAAAATACCCTTTTTAAGATTTGTTAGAGCTACTTATTCTTATACCGGAAATTATCAATGGCAACGCGGGAGTGACTTGTTTAGAAACATTGAGCTAGAACTTGAAGACGGTACTTTAGGAATATTTGATTTGGGGAATAACATTCAAAACTCAAACACACACCGCATCAATTCAACCCTCGATATGAATAACTTCTATCGATATATTGGGTTTACAAAAATAAGTCCCACTCGAGCAACAAGCCGAGGTGGTGAAGACGGGGCTAATAAGAATGAACAAAATGATGAAGGAGCTAAAGGATCACGTGGGGGTGAAGAAACAATTTCTGGCTTTGCATCAAGAGATGGAAGCCCAGGAGGTGCAACAGGCCAACAAGCAAATCAAGGTGCTCCCAGATTGAGTGGGGGTGATAAGGCATATAATATATTTGTCGATCTTTTAACCTCAGTAAAAAGAGTTCAATTTAATTATCAGGAAAACAATGGTATTTACTTACCCGGTTATTTGCCTTCAGTTGGCTTTATGGGCTCTTTAAGACCCACCGTGGGATTTGCATTTGGAGGTCAAGGCGAAATTAGAGAACTCGCTGCCAGAAACGGCTGGCTAACAATTTATCCTGAGTTTAATGAGCAATACACTGAAGTTGAAAATATTCAGCTTGATTACCAAGTCAATGTAGAACCGTTTCAGGATTTAAAAATTGATTTAACCGGTAGCAGAACCTATTCAGAATCCTTTGCAGAAAACTATATTGTAACCAATGACCAATACCGTTCCTTAACTCCTCGTACTTTCGGTAATTTCAATATTTCAACAATTTTAATTAGAACCGCTTTTGCTGATAGTGATGAAAATTTTTCACAAACTTTTCAGGACTTTAGGAACAACAGATTGGTAGTTGCAAACCGCCTCGCAACAGATTTTTATGGCACGACAAACTTTCCTGTTGATGCAGACGGTTTTCCGGTGGGATTTGGTAAAAATAGCCAGGCAGTCTTGTTGCCCTCTTTTCTATCAGCTTATGAAGGTAGTGACCCTTCCAAGATTAAAACCGGAATTTTTAGAGATTTCCCACTGCCAAATTGGGAGTTAAGATATACGGGGCTAATGAAAATCAATTGGTTTAAACAGAATTTCAGACGTTTTTCGATCCAACATGGATATAGGGCAGACTATACTGTAAATCAATTTGAAACCAATCTTGACTTCAATAGAAATGACCCCACAGAAGTGGATCAATCAGGAAATTTTAAAAATAGAACCTTGCTTTCAAACATCAATCTTTTGGAGCGTTTTAGCCCCTTAATCAAAGTTGATTTTGAAATGCAAAATTCAGTGAGTGTGCTTGCCGAAATAAGAAAAGACCGCGCACTTTCTTTAAGTTTTGCAAATAATTTACTCACAGAAATACAAGGAATGGAATACATCGTGGGACTGGGTTATAGAATCAAAGACCTAAGAATTGGCACTAGCTTTGGTGGAAATCAACAGGTTTTGAGAAGTGATTTAAATTTTAAACTCGATCTTTCAATGCGTGAAAATAAAACCATAATAAGATATCTAGATGTAGTCAACAATCAAGTAACAGCTGGTCAAACCATTTATGGCGTACAATTTACAGCAGACTATGCCTTGAGTAAAAATTTAACAGCTTTGTTTTATTATGACCATACGTTTTCTGAGTTTGCTATTTCAACAGCATTCCCTCAGACAACCATTAGAAGCGGAATTACCCTTAGATACAATTTTGGAAACTAAATTTAAATTACTTTAACCAAATACCTTTAAAAATATGAATATTCCGGCAAATTTAAAGTACACAAAAGACCACGAGTGGATCAAAATTGATGGCGAAATTGCAACTGTGGGCATTACAGATTTTGCTCAAAAAGAGCTTGGTGATATTGTCTATGTTGAAGTAGATAGCCTTCACGAAACCCTTCAGGTTGAAGATGTTTTTGGAACCGTAGAGGCTGTTAAAACGGTGTCAGATTTATTTTTACCCCTTTCTGGTGAAATCATAGAATTTAATGATACTCTGGAATCTGAACCAGAAAAAGTGAATATGGATCCCTATGGAGAAGGATGGATGATTAAACTCAAATTTTCTGATGCATCAGAAATTGATGATTTACTGGATGATAAAGCTTATAAAGAGATTGTTGGGGGATAAACCCCTATTATTTTTTGCATTAATCTATACCACAATCATCACCATTGGTTCTCTGGTAAACCCTGCATCGCTCCCAAAAATTGACTCAAACCTTTCTGATAAAACCATCCATGTTATCGCGTATTTTATCTTGACAATTCTTTGGACACTTTATGGGCTGTTTAAATTTAAAGAGACTAAATTTAAAAAAATACTTATCACAATTTGCGCTTTGTCATTTCTTTATGGTATGATAGTTGAGGTATTGCAAAGTGAATTGACAGAAAATAGACAAGCAGATATTTTTGATATTATTGCAAACGGGATAGGAATTTTTTTGGCAGCCATATTGCTAATTCTCTCTCAAATAAAAATAAAAAAGTTAAAAAGTAATTTTTAGCTTTATTTTAAAATAGATTTTACATATTTTAGCAACAACAAAATCAGGACAATTATGGAGCCAAAAAAAAATCCAAAAGCCGATTTAAACAAAAGAAGTGTACTTTTTTTCCAGATAGGAATGATAGTAATGCTCTTTGTCACTTGGCAAGCAATTGAGTGGAAGACTTATGACAAATCTCTCATTGATATTGGATCCCTCAATTTGGATGATGAAGATGAGGAAGAAATACCAATCACAGAGTTTATTCCACCACCACCACCACCCCCGCCACCACCACCTGCTCCCGAAATTATTGAAGTGGTAGAAGATGATGAAGAAATTGAAGAAACTATCATTGAATCTACAGAAACATCACAATTTGAGGAAATCGTTGAGATAGAAACCATCGAAGAAGCAGCTGAAGAAATTTTAGATGTCCCTTTTGCAGTAATTGAAAATGTGCCCATCTATCCCGGTTGTGAAAATATGAAAAACAACCAGCAAAGAAAGGATTGTATGTCTGAAAAAATTGACGCCTTTGTTAAGAGAAAATTCAATTCAGAATTAGCAAATGACCTAGGTTTGTCTGGAAGACAACGAATTTCTGTGATGTTCAAAATTGATACCAAAGGAAATGTTGTTGATGTCTTGGCGCGTGCTCCTCACCCAAGACTTGAATCTGAAGCAAAAAAAGTAATTAGTGAATTACCAAAAATGACTCCCGGAAAACAAAGAGGAAAAGCAGTAAATGTAACCTATAGCTTACCAATACTTTTCCAAGTCGAAAATTAATACTTAAAACTATCTTTTTTATCAAGCCATCAACAATTTGTTGATGGCTTTTTTATTTTTGGCACTCTTGTTGATTTATGAATACAATAACCTTAAATCAACAGATATGAAAACAATTAATAAACTATTGGGTTATTTTGAAAAAAATAATGAAGAAAGACCAAAAAGTAAGAAGGATGCAAATTTAAAATACAATCCCACTTTGTATTTCCAACTTAGTTTAATCATATCAATTACACTGGTTGCAATTTTGATTAACGCTACCTTTGGAGTGAAAAAACAAATAATTGCAAATCCATATCTCGAGGATGTCACTGAAGTCTGGTTGAATGATATTGTTATCATTGAACCAAAAGCAGAACCCATTATTGATGAAAAACCCATCAAGAAAGTTAACCCAGACCGGGTTCGCATTATTGAAAAGGAAGTTTCAAAAGACGTGGTCATTGAAACAGACCCTGAACCTAAGATTATACAAACAGACACACCCATCAAAGTAATGCCTGTGCCCACACCGGTGCCCATTGACGACAAAACCTATACATTTATGGGTGTAGAACGCGTACCTGTTTTTCCCGGCTGTGAATTTTTAAAAGACAATGACCAAAGAAAGGATTGTTTGTCTTCAGAAATTGGAAAATTAGTTAGCAAGCGCTTTAATACAAACTTAGCAGAAAGCTTAGGATTAAATGGAAACCAACGCATCTATGCAAGTTTTGTGATAAATAAAAATGGTCAAGTTTCAAATGTTCAAGTGAGAGCACCTCATCCAAAACTTGAGACTGAAGCAAAACGAGTAATCAATATGATTCCAAAAATGATCCCAGCCTCACAAAACAATAAAGAAGTGGATGTGTTGTTTAACCTCCCTATTATTTTTAATGTACACTAATAAAATGAATCTTTTTAAAAATGAATCCCGAAACATCTTGTTTTCGGGATTTTTTTTAGACTATTATTAAATCATAAAAAAACGTATCTTTCGGCTACAATTTTTAGTTTTTTTATGATGTTTAAAGCCCTGCCTGTCATTCTTTTTCTTTTTTGTTTTACAGTATTTGGACAACAAACAGTTACAGAATTTGAGAAATACCCTGTTTTTCCGGAATGTAAAAACACAAGTGTAAACGATTTAAAACCCTGTTTTGAATTAACATTACAGAGATTTATCCTTGAAAACTTTAAAACACCTCAACGTGTTTTTGATGAGGAATACATTGGACAAATTGTTGTTTTTTTTGAAGTTGACAGAGAAGGGAATTTTAAGATTCTGGCATTGGACGCTATTTTTCAAGAGCTAAAAGATGAAATTCAAAGAGTCTTTGATGAATTGCCTCAAATTCAACCCGCAACTTATAATGCGCGCCCTGTTTTTGCACAATTCACATTACCAATAAAAATTCCACTTGGAGCTACTTTAGAAAATTCTAAAAATGAAAAGGAACAAGTGTCGAGCCTCAAAAAGGACAGGTCTAATGAATATGAATTGATAGAAAATTTGGGTTATTCAAATGAAAAATATTCAAGCAACATTAATATTCCGCTATCACATCAAGACTATGCACGCTTTGATTATTATTTAAACCAGTTAGGAAACAATGCTCATACAGCCCAAAGGCCTTATCTGTACAAGGAAGTAAGTAAGCATTATGATATGGAAGCTCGTGACACACTCCTTTATAAAAACAAATCGTCATGGTTTGGAAAAAAATGGTGGAATGAGCATATGGTGAGTTTTAAAGGTGAGGGCTATTGGTTTACATTAGATCCCGGGGTTGATTTGCAACTAGGCACTGAGTCTGATAGTGATTTTGACTATACTTATAACAACACACGGCTCGCGGTTGTTCAAGGAGGATTAGGGAAAAACTTTAATTTTCATGCTGTTATCTATGAAAGTCAAGGACGATTTGCTGAATATTTTAATCGCTATGCGGAGTCTATCGCTGCAGACACAGGTGGAAACCCGGCTATAATTCCCGGTTTTGGAATTGCCAAAGAATTTAAGGAAACAGCTTATGACTATCCGGTGGCAACTGGTTATCTTTCATACAGCGTGAACGATATGTTTAATTTTCAATTCGGTAATGGGAAAAACTTTTTGGGTGATGGTTACCGTTCTTTATTTCTCAGTGATGTTGCAAGCCCTAGTCCTTACTTTAAAATTAACACCACCTTCTGGAAGTTAAAATATACAAACACCTGGATGTCTTTGCGGGACGTGAGACAGGAGGCAACTGTTGATGGCGCCTTTACAACAAAATATATGGCAACTCATTATTTGAGTTATAATGTCTCAAAAAGGTTAAATATTGGTTTGTTTGAAAGTGTACTTTGGGACAACAGCAACGACCGGGGTTTTGATGTCAATTTTCTCAATCCAATTATTTTTTACAGAGCCATAGAATTTTCAACGGGTCCACGCTCCGGGAATGCACTCGTGGGATTGAGTTCAAAATATAAATTTTCAGATAAAATAGTTGCATATGGCCAAATGATTATCGATGAGTTTTCTACAAGTGATATTTTTGGTGGAGAAAAAAGCTGGAAAAACAAATTGGGTTTTCAATTAGGCACAAAATATTTCAGCCCTTTTGATATTGATAATTTATTTCTTCAGTTTGAATACAACCAAGTGAGACCATATACTTTTTCACATAATACTATTATTCTCAATTACGGTCACAACAATCAATCGATGGCGCACCTTTGGGGAGCAAATTTCAAGGAGTTTATCGCCATTGCCCGCTATGAAAAAAACCGATTTTTTGGAAGTGCAAAAATAATTGTGGGAGAACGCGGTTTTGATTTTAATGATGGTGAAGATAATTTCAATTATGGTGGTGACATTTATAGAGATGAGAGAGACCGCCCGGCAGACACTGGTATTGAAATAGCTCAAGGTAACACCACCTCTGTTTTTCACGGTGAGTTACAAGCCGGTTACTTAATAAACCCCTCCACAAACTTAAAAGTGTATGCGAGTTTTATCTACAGAGACTTCAATCCCGAAGTAAACACAGCAACAGATTTCAAAAACTCAACAACCTGGTTTAATTTTGGAATAAGAACAGATATTTTTAATTGGTATAATGATTTTTAGACCTTCTCAACTCTATAAACTCAAAATAATCTCTTGCTAAATATTGTTTAAGCTCGCTTCTTGCAGTATCTTTGCACCAATTTTCGGAGCGGTACTTTTTCGAAGATGAAAAGCATTAAAATTTGGAAACTACAAAATTGCAAGCCACTTCAAATACGCTGGTTAAAGACTTTTTAGAACTCACTAAAGTGCGTCTTTCTGTGAGTGTAGTTTTTTCTTCTATAGCAGGTTATTTACTGGGAGTTGAACAGCTTAGTCCATTTGTAATTTTACTTTTGGCTATTGGTGGTTACTTAATGGTGGGAGCTTCAAATGCCTACAATCAAATTATAGAAAAGGATTTAGATGCTCTGATGAATCGCACTAAAAACAGACCTATTCCAGCCGGGAGAATATCTGTAAATACTGCTTTTATTGTGGCTTCTGTATTTACCCTTTTCGGTATTGCTGTCTTGTATGCTATCAACCCCAAAACGGCTATGTTTGGAGCCATTTCCATTTTTATGTATGTGAGTTTATATACTCCTTTAAAGACCAAAACACCGCTCTCGGTTTTTGTAGGGGCTTTTCCTGGTGCCATTCCTTTTATGTTGGGTTGGGTGGCGGCTACAGGAGATTTTGGTATTGAAGCCGGCACACTGTTTATGATTCAATTTTTCTGGCAATTTCCTCACTTTTGGGCTATTGGTTGGTTTCTTTTTGACGACTATAAAAAAGCCGGTTTCTATATGTTGCCCACCGGAAACCAGGATCGTGGTACTGCAATTCAGGTGGTTCTTTATACCATTTGGACATTGCTTGTGTCTCTAATACCTGTTTTAGGTGTGACCGGAAAATTTTACATCACACCACTCACAGCGGTTTTTGTTTTCTTGCTTGGAATTTGGTTTTTAGTTCATTCATTCAAATTGTATAAACTCAAAACACAGCAGGCAGCAAGAAAATTATTATTTGTGAGTGTGGCATATATCACAGTGCTCCAGATACTTTATGTTTTAGATAAATTTATAAGATAATGGCCTATACAGACGATACTCCCAAGGTAAAAAAGCAACGCGCAAAAAAAATGATGCTTTGGTTTGCAATGATTAGTATGACAATGAGTTTTGCAGGTCTCACCAGCGCCTACATTGTGAGTAAAAGTAGACCCGATTGGATTTCAGGTTTTGAAATTCCGCAAGCGTTTTATATTAGTTTGGTTTTGGTTTTAGCGAGTAGCTTGACAATCTTTCTTGCCCGAAAATCAATTCAAAAGGAAAATCATCAGCTTGGTATGGGGTTGTTAATTTCCACTTTTGTTTTAGGGTTTTTATTTATTTATTTTCAGTTTCAGGGCTTTTCAGAATTTATAAATGCGGGCTATTTTTTTACAGGTAGTGAAAGTACCATTACAACCTCCTTTATTTATTTGGTTGTGCTCCTGCATTTGGCTCATATTATAGGAGCTTTGATAGCGCTTTTGGTTGTAATTTATAATCATTTTAAACAGAAGTACCATAAGGGTCAAACCCTTGGTATTGAACTCGCTGAAACGTTTTGGCACTTTGTGGATTTTTTATGGATCTATCTCTTTTTATTTTTCTATTTTGTGAGATAATAAAATTGCTTATTTTTGACACTTATTTAAAACCAAAATTACTCTATGGAAGCTACTGTTGTTGAAACAGGTACCGAAGGAAAAACCTGGGGAGGGGGAAATCGCCCTTTAAAAGCAAGTTATGGTAAGTTAATGATGTGGTTTTTCATCCTCTCAGATGCGTTGACTTTCTCCGGATTTCTTGCCGCTTATGGTTTTTCAAGATATAAATTTATAGACTCCTGGCCCGTAGCAGATGAGGTGTTTAATCACTTTCCATTTTTACACGGTGTGGATGCCCCAATGTACTATGTGGCATTAATGACTTTTATTTTGATTTTTTCATCTGTAACCATGGTGCTTGCCGTTGATGCAGGACATCAAATGAAAAAAAATAAAGTGGTTTTTTATATGTTCCTTACCTTGATTGGGGGTATTGTTTTCTTAGGTTCACAAGCGTGGGAGTGGAAAAACTTTATTAAAGGAACTTATGGTGCCGTAGAAACAAAGAGTGGTAGAATCTTGCAATTTGAGGATGCTGAAGGCAAGCGTGTTGGACTAAGTGATATAGCCATAGAATCCACACAAAGAGAAACACTTGAAAGAAGCTCAGGATTATGGTTCACAGGTGAGGAAGAAACCCTTTCAACATACACTATCGAAGATATTAAAGCCGGTTTTGCAGCCAATGAAAATCTTTTTGTAAGAATTCAGAAACTAGATGAAAAAGGGCATCCCATTGTTCTTAATAGAGAAGAATCAATAGCAACATTGAACAGTGACGCTGTGAGGGTGGTGGAAGGAGCCAATTTGTACCGCAATGAATATGGACATCCTTTATTTGGAAACTTCTTTTTCTTTATTACCGGGTTTCACGGTTTTCACGTTTTCACCGGAGTTTTAATCAATTTGATTATTTTCTTTAACATCCTTCTGGGCACTTATGAGCGTAGAGGAAGTTATGAAATGGTAGAAAAAGTGGGACTTTACTGGCACTTTGTAGATTTAGTTTGGGTATTTGTCTTTACATTCTTTTACCTCGTTTAATATAAATAGTTTTGAAATATGGCACATGGCGCAACACATGAGAGTTCTGTAAAACGTATTTGGTATGTGTTTACACTCCTTTCAATTGCAACGATTGTTGAAGTTGTTTTAGGAATAATAAAACCTCAGTTTCTTGTTGAGACAAAATTTCTATCTATGAAATTGCTCAACTGGATTTTTATCATACTTACAATTTATAAAGCATATTACATTACCTGGGCATTTATGCACATGGAAGGAGAAACCAAAGGATTGAGACGTTCTGTGGTTTGGACTGCGGTATTTTTGATTGCATATCTTTGCTTTATTCTACTCATTGAAGGAGATTATATCTATGAGGTTTACAAAAGTGGATTTGTAAAATACAATTTTTAAAATAGGTTAAATAAATAGTTAAAAGCCCTGTAAATTGCAG
>DAINOA010000019.1:0-28960 GCA_036735625.1 Planktosalinus sp.
TAAACGCAAAAAGCCCTATCGTCCTGCTTCTATTATCAATGTTTCTGCTATGAGTTTTGGTGCCCTTTCGGCGAAAGCCATTGAATCACTAAACTTGGGATGTAAAAAAGCAGGTGCATACCACAATACAGGTGAGGGTGGTTTGTCACCTTATCATTCTAATGGCGCAGATGTAATATTCCACTTTGGAACAGGCTATTTTGGTGTAAGAGATAAAAATGGAAACTTTTCATTGGAAAAAATGGTTGAGCTTGTAAACAAAAACCCCTTTATAAAAGCCATAGAGGTAAAACTTTCACAAGGTGCTAAACCCGGAAAAGGTGGCGTATTACCCGGGGCAAAAATTTCACCTGAAATCGCAAAAATTAGAGGTGTTGAGGTGGGAAAAGACGTTTTATCTCCGCCCAATCATACAGCCTTTAGCACTGTTCCAGAATTAATTGATTTTATTGAAGAAATCGCAGAAGCTACCGGTTTGCCGGTGGGTGTTAAAGCAGCTATAGGTAAACTGGAACAATGGGAAGAATTTGCAGACATCATGGTTAAAACCGGAAAAGGACCCGATTTTATAGCTGTTGATGGCGGTGAAGGAGGTACAGGTGCTGCACCACCCAGTTTTGCAGACCACGTTTCCTTACCTTTTGTTTATGGTTTTTCTGAACTTTATAAGGTATTTCAAAAAAGAAAGCTTACTCAACGCATTGTTTTTATCGGAAGTGGAAAATTAGGTTTCCCTGGGGTTGCCGCAATGGCATTTGGTATGGGAGTTGATGTGATTAATGTAGCTCGCGAAGCCATGATGAGTATTGGGTGTATACAAGCACAACTTTGTCATACAAATAGATGTCCCAGCGGTGTTGCCACACAAAATAAGTGGCTTCAAAATGGTATTCACGTTCCCTTAAAGTCTGATATGGCTTTTCAGTATTTCAAAACGTTTAAAAAGGAACTTCTGGAAATCACTCACGCCAGTGGCTATGAGCACCCTTGCCAGTTTACTATGGATGATATTGAAGTTAATGCTGATGATATCAATATTTCCTCCAACATGAGTTTGGCGTATCAATATAAAAAAGATACTGTTGAATTTAACGAAATGGAAGATTTGATAAACTGCCCGTTTTTGGGAGGAAATCTAAGGAAATAAATTTAATAAAAATATCCATTTATTTTAGTCATTTAAAAATTATTTAGTTTTTGTAAAACGTCTTTTTATATTAAATTTGGTTATTTTCGTGCCAATTTAAAAATTTATGGAAGATTTTACACAAATACTTAGTTTTATCGCTTATCTATTACCCGCTATCGTTGTGGGTATAATTGCTTATTATTTTTTTAAAGGCCATACTGCAAGTGAAGAAGGGCGCAGACGATTTATACTTCAAAAAGAAGCTCAAAAAAATATGTTGCCCCTGCGTTTACAGGCTTATGAACGATTTACATTATTTTTAGAACGAATCGCTCCAAACAAACTCTTAGTGAGAATTGCCCCATTTTCTGAAGATGTTGAGGAGTACGAAAAGTTACTATCCAAAAGTATAGAGCAGGAATTTGAACACAACATCGCACAACAAATCTATGTGACCAATGACTGCTGGAATATGATTAATGCAGCTAAAAATGCGACTATTCAAATCATAAGAAAAGCTGCAATGAATGAAAAAGTAGATTCTCCAAATAAATTAAGGGAAACTGTTATACAGCATTTTATGGATGAGACCTCCCCATCTCAAAAAGCCATGCTTTATTTAAAACAAGAGGTTTCTGAAATGATGTAATCCTATGTTTAAAAAAATAAAGTTTCATTGTATAGTACTACTTACATTTTTAATTGTCGTTTCTTGTAAAGAAACTCTAATCAACCTTGAAACTACTATTGATACACATAATTTTTTAAACGATTTTTCTGCCTATTCAAATGATAATCTTGTAAATAGTGTGATTGAAATACCCGCAGGAACAGATCAAAAATGGGAAGTTAACAAAATTACAGGTCATCTGGAGTGGGAACGAATCAATGAAGACTCACTGCGCGTTGTTAGGTTTTTACCCTATCCTGCAAATTATGGGTTTATACCTCAAACCTTGCTACCCAAAGAACAGGGTGGTGATGGAGACCCTCTGGACGTATTTCTGCTTGGGCCTGCCAAAAAACGTGGAAAAGTGGTGCCGTCACAGATTATAGGAATAATCAAAATGCTGGATAGTGGCGAAGAAGATGATAAATTAATTGCTGTTGACCCAGAATCCCATTTTGGTCATATAAAAACGTTAAATCAATTAATAGAAAAATACCCAGGCGTCATTGAGACATTAGAAAGTTGGCTAAAAAATTATAAGGGCGATGGCGTGATTGAAATCTTGAGTGTAGAAAATGAAGAAAAAGCAGCAACCCTATTGCAAATTGCAGAAAGGGCATTTAAAAAATAAAAAGCCTATTTTCACTTAAATAAATCTATAAAAATTTTTCTCTTCAATCGCGAGATGGGTACTCTTTGTGTATTTTCAAGTACAATATACCCTTCATTTTCAAAACTTCTAACCTTTTTTAAATTGATAATATGTGATTTATGGCATTTAAAAAAATGGTTGTTTAACGCTTTTTCAAATTTTCCGAGATTATAGGAACTTACAATTTCTTGATTCTGGAATAAATGAATTTTAGTATAACCTTCATATCCTTCTAAATGCATTATTTCCTCTTGAGGGATAAATGACAATCCTTTTTCTGTTGGTATTATTAGTTTGTTGTTTGAAGAAAGTGCTTCACTTAAAATAGTAATAAGTTTTAAATTTGAATCCATTTCTTGTTTCTGCTTGATATGCTCTAATGCTTTACAAACAGCAATTTTAATTTCTTCATCATCAAGTGGTTTTAATAAATATGCAATGGCATTTTCTTTGAAAGCTCTAAGTGCATAATCACTGTGTGCTGTAACAAATATTACCTGAAAATGTATGTCTTTTAATTTTGAAAGGAATTCAAAACCACTACACTGAGGCATTTGAACATCAAGAAATAGAATGTTAGGCGAGCTGTTTTCAATAAAAACAATCGCTTCCTCTGGATTTTGAAATGTTCTTGTGATTTCTATTTGGGGAAATAGTTTTTCAATTTTTTGCTTTAATAACATTAATGCAGAAAATTCATCATCTACAAGTATGGAGGTTATAGTGTTCATTCTAGATTTTTTATAGTAAAAGCAGAAATGTTTCCAATATATATTTTTTCTGGAAAGGCTACAGAAGTGCTATAGTTTATTTCCCATTTTTTAGATTCATTCAGATAGGTTAACCTGTCTTCTAATACTTCTGAAGAGTTTATTTTACCATTTTTTATTTTTTTTGTTGCACCAAAACCAACTCCATCATCAATGATCTCTATTAAAACCTCATTATATGCAATCTTTTTAAAATTGATTTCTAGGTTTCCTTGTTCGTTTTTATTGAAAATACCATGATTTACTGCATTTTCTACTATAGGTTGCAGTAACATTGTTGGTATTTTGAAGTCTTCAATTTGTAATGATTCATCAATGCTAAAAGAAAAATTAAGTTTCTCTTTGAACCTTAGTTTTTCCATGTCTAAATAAGTCTGAAGTAATTTTATTTCCTCTGCAAGTACAATTTCATTTTCTTTAGAAAGTTCAAAAAATTGTCGAATTATTTTAGAAAATTTTACCAAATATTTTTCTGATGTTTGAAAATCATTTTTGTTGATATGGTACTGAATTGCCGCAAGGGAATTAAACACAAAATGGGGATTCATCTGTGAACGAAGTGCATGAAGTTTGTATTCTGCCAGTTTCTTTTGAGCAGTTATTTTTGCGGTTTTTTTTGCTAGTTCTTGTTTTCTTATTTGATATAAAATTATTCCTATTAGCAACATCACAAAAACTATAAATGTTGCTTTAACACCTGTTTTTTGCCACCACAATGGTGCAATTGTAAAGGAATAAGATTCTTCAAAATCCTCTAGTTTTATTTGAAGGGTATAAGAACCCGGTCTTAAATCACTAAAGTTTAAAATGCTGGAGGTCGTTTCTACCCATTCATTTTGATTAGGAAGTAATTTATATAAAAATGCAACAGGTGATTCCATTTCCGAAAAATTAATTGTAGACACTTTAAGGTTTATAGAATTGTCTTTTGTATAGGAGAGAAGCGGTTGTTTTTCAGATACATTTGTTCCATTATAAAAAACATTTTCTATATATATTTTCAACAACTGGGACGTTGAAGTGTTGTTTCTATCAAAAATAGCAATTCCGTTATCTGTGGCTGCAAATACCAGATTATCTTCTAAAACAACACTGTTGATTTTTCTTGCAGGTAATCCTTGCTCTTCACTATACTTTTTTACAAAACTAAAAGTGTTTTGCTTTTTATGATAAAGATACAACCCTGCATTTGTGGCTAACCAGAGCTCCTTATTTTGAATATATGCATCTCTCACAGTCAGAAATTGAGTTTCCTCTAGAAAAACTGTTTCCTTGAAATTAGTTATATAAGCTCCATAACCATCTGTACAAAGCAATAACCACTCATTATCTACAGCGACAAGTTTTATGATAGGTACTTGAGGTATTACCTCAGGTGGTTTAATGTCTATAAATTTACCTTTGACACTTTTTTTAATCCCATTTGAATTGCATAAATATAAAATGTCATTAAAAACCAACAGGGAATTAACATTAATTTCATTATATTTTTCAATTATTTCAAAGGTTTTAGAGTCTATTTTTTTTAAATCTAAAACCCCCACGCCCCATAAATAACCATCAAAATAAATTAATTGTTTAACAGTTTCTTCAAGTACCCTTTCTTGCAACGCAACAAATTCATTTTTATAATTGTATGTCTCCTTTATTAATATATTTTGATTGATATAAAATATACTTTCTAAAGTATCCACACAAACCGGAGGATAAGTATGACCTGTCTTTTTTATATAAGATAAAAATTGTATTTTTTCTTTATCATAGTAATAAATTCCCAAATCAAAGACACTAGCAATAATTCCACCTCTAAACTTGTTTATACTATTTACTTTTTCTGAAGGAAGGACATATTCAATTTTCCTATATATCTCCGGAATTTTATGAAGCCCTGTTTTAAAAGTAGCTATCCACAAATTTTCTGATTTATCTTTAAATGAATAATGAGAATTCAAATAAGCAGGAATAGCTATTTTTTCAGAAATTTTATATTGCTCATTTAAAAGTAATAAGGTATTTGTATTTGATATTTGAAATTGATTTTCGTAAAAATCCATACGCGCATATGGTGAAAAATATTCTTTTGTTTGAGAAAATACATTTTCCATTACCAATTTTCCGGTTTTGGTATTCAAAATATAATAGTTTTCTTTAGTGAGCCAAAACGCCAAGGAGTCAATTTCCCGGAATTGAATGATTGATGTTGTTTGAAGTAACTCTTTAACCATACCCTGAGTTTTGATTGCTTTTTTAAAATCGCTATTTGTGGAGTCATTCTTCAAAGACTCTGGGATAGATTCCCATTCTTTGTCGGTATTTAAATAATATAATTGATTACCGCTGCCAAAAAAAACGTTTGAATTATAGACAATGATTTTAAGTGGGAAAAAATTAGTACCCTTTTTTTTTGCTTCAAATGAATACACAACTTCATTTTCTATATACCCAATTTCTGAAGCTTTACAAAAAAACCAAACTTTTCCATCTGCTGTAATTAATATGTCCCAGATATCGTTTGTGGGCAAACCATCTTCTGTAGTAAAGCGTTTAAATTCAGTACCATTATACCTCACTATGCCGTTATCTGTAATTGTCCAAATAAACCCATTATCATCCTGAACGATTTTATAAATATGGTTACTTGGCAATCCATCTTTAATAGTATAATTTGTGGCCTGCTGGGAAAAAGAAAGGTTCCATATCAAACTTAATAAGAGGATGATATGGAATCTTCTGCTTTTCATAAATTTAAAATGGAAGTTTCTAAAAGATAAGAATCTCAATTAAAGGTAATTAAAATTTAGGTTCCCATTTAAATTACTTTATAATAAGTTTAGATGTTTGTTTGTTAGCATTAGCATCCCATACTTCCACAAAATATAGTCCTGTTGCGAAATTGGCAATATTAATTGTATTTGATTCAGTCAAACTTCCTTCTTTAAGTAGTTGTCCATATGCATTATATATTTTGAATCCCTTAAGTCCCTCACCAGTTATCGATATGGTTTCTTTAGCCGGATTTGGAAATATAATAAATCTTTGCCCATCTTCAAAATCTGTTGTAGCAAGAATTGTATCACTACAAGGACTATCCAATACGGTTAATGGAGAAGCAATTACTGGTACAGGTCCAAAAATAAATGGAATTAACCTTGTGGTTGTAGACATAGGGGTGAACACCAATGGATTTAAAGTTAACGTTGTATTTAAATTTATACACACATTTTGTAAGGTAGCATCCACACTTAAAAATTCTAATCTAGTTTCCCCGGTTGTATGGGTCCTGTATCCCACATTATAATAATCTGAGGACGTACCATCGCTAAGTGTATATTGCAAGCTCATATCAGGATAGTATATTAACGGTTGTTGCCCTGTCCAAAAGTTAAACTCATCTGTTGCATGCTCTGTATGGGGCACCAGATATTGAAATGCAGACCCCACTTGAACTCCTGTAATTTTATCAAACTCATATATTAAAATGTTAGATTGCCCTGTTACAGGATTTCCCGGCGCACTTGTCCAGTTTTGATCCCTGTCATATCCTGCAACTACAAGATTATTAGGGTTTGAAATGGATTCCATTATTTTAAATCCATATCGGTTTAAATCAACTATGTCTGTTACATACCAGCTACTTGGATTTATTACCCCAGTTATATCATCTAAGAGAGTTACCCCAAAATAATGGGTCTGTGAATAATTACACAACATATAAATTTGTTGAGAAGCCGCATCATAGTAAGCATCTACACTAACGTCCCTGAAATTTCCAAATATATAACTACTATCCCATACCGTGGTCCCTAAAAAATCAATTTTATGGGCCAAAACAGCCTGTTGCTCAAAAGTAGTTCCAGGTATATTGCCGTTAATACTTCCGGTAAGGAAAAACCCTGTGGGTGTTTCAATAATTCCATTTATAAAGTCGTAGTCTGAATTTGTGGAAATATTGCTGTTTTCCAATTCAAAATTCCAAATAGGAATTAAAGCTAGATTTGTCCTTAAAACAAAACCCGTGTTTTGTGAACAATTTGGATTTGTAGTTTGACAACTACTGTAATATCCTGCCACCACTAATCCCGGATCAGATATCCCGTCACCATCTGCATCACTTTCAGTATATATAATTTTGAATCCAAGTGAGTTAAATGGCGGTGTAAAAAAGTCATAGAAAAATGAATTAAGTACGGCACCGTTTACTGCATCTATTTCTACAATAAATAAACTTCTCGTTCCCGGTCCATTGATTTCTATATGGCCTGTTGCATAAATTTGATCTATATTATTTACTATATCGAGCACACGAATGGAGGGAGCCGGTGGCGAGGTGTATGTATTAGACCATACAATATTTCCTGTCTGGTTTATGCGATGTAATGTCATTAACTGGTTAGTGAAGTTAATATCAAATAAATTGCCTGCCACAGCAAAGTCGTTAAGAAGATCATCAATACCTTCTATATTGACATCGTGATAGTATTCATTGACAACGCCAAAATTTCTCTGAACTTGGCTGAATGAGTTAATAACAACAAAAAATGTCATTAATAAAAGTAAAATTGGTTTCATAATTACTAGTGTTTAAATATTTTCTACGAAATTAAATACCTTGATTCTAAAATCTATTCTGCATTTAAGGAAACGATAACTTCATTAAATGAACATAACTTTTAATTAAACAATCATTTTTGATTGTTGTATTTGCAAAGTCTTAGGTATTTATGATTTTAACCCTATTGCAAATTGCTATAGAGGTTTTTCAAAAAAAAAGAAAATTAAAGAACTAATATTCAAGAATTATAAACTACTTTACTGGAAGCAATTCGTTTTGCTGCTGCATCAAAGCCTCTCTGCCACCAGTTTGTCATCAATGTTTTGTCAAAAATCAAAGAGTTTTCGGTGAGTTTTGTAGGAGTATAATAAAGATTTAACTCAACTTCTTTTGCAAGAGCTGCCAGTTTTCCTTCTGCAATATTGTGATATTCAATTTGATCAATCACAAACCCAAAAAGATTTACCATTAATGAAAATGGGTTTTTACCAAGCACGATGTTGTGCTCCATGCTTTCGGCTTCCAATATAATGGCATCTACCTCCTTTGCTCCTCTCCTAATCGCTTCACGAATGGGTGATACCGCACCAAAACCACCATCAGCATATTCACAATAATTTTTAGTTACTAAAGACATAAAGGGTACATAATTTGCCGAAATCCACATCCAGTCACAAAAATCATCATAACTGTGGTCTTTAAGTCTTTTATATTCAACCACATTTTTTGTGAGATTTGAAACAGTAACCACTATTTCAATATCAGATTTTTTCAAGGTGTTAAATTCCTCTATGGTAAAGTTCCTTGAAATATTCCTTCGCAGGTTTTTGCTTTCGCCAAATGTGCGTTTGTTTCGCATTAATTGCCACAAAACATTCCAGTGTTTAATGGTAACATACTCTCTGTTTCCTTTTCTTTTGACAATAAACGGATTGATGTTGAAAATATCTTTTGGGTTTACATTGGTATAAATCGATTTAAGCTTGTCAACTTTACCCAATGCCAAATGAGGTAACAACAAACTACCGGTAGAAGTGCCAATCAAAAGATTGTATTGTTTGACCTGCTCAACGATGAGGTGATGAGCTACACCTCCTGCATAAGCGCCTTTGCTTCCACCTCCTGAAATAACCAATGCTTTCATTGCATATTGTTTTTGAGAGTGAAGATACAAAACTCAGGGTTTTGTTGCTCTTAGCATTTCACGTTTTCCGGGTGGCCCGGGTAATTTCTCAACACAAAAACCCACTTCTAGCAAAGCTCTTCTTACACTTCCTTTAGCTGAATAAGTAACAAGAACTCCCTTTTTCTTTAATGCTTTAAATAGCAATTGAAATTGATCTACGGTCCAATGTTCGGGTTGCACACGAGGGCCAAATGCATCAAAGTAGATTAAATTATACTTGTTTTCATCGGTTATTTCGATAAAAAGTTGTTTCCTTTTTTTTAGACTAAAAGTATCGTTAATCATTACATCCTTTTCCCAAACTGAAGAATGTAATATTTCAAAAAAGGCTCTTGGTTGGTTTAACAGTTCGGGGAAATTACAGTTTTTAATTTCATCATAAGAAACCGGGAAGGCTTCCACGCCGACATAGTTAACCTTAAAATTTTTAGCCTGAGCATCAAGCAAGGTTAAATAGGCATTGAGTCCAGTTCCAAATCCTACTTCCAAAATGGATATTTCTTCAAAATCATAAAAAAGTGACAATCCCATATTCAAAAAAACGTGCATTGCTTCTTGAATAGCACCGTGTTTTGAATGATAATTTTCATTCCATTCTGGCAAGTGGATGGTGGTTGAACCGTCTGCCGTTATGAGAAATTGTCTTTTCAAAAATTATCTAATTATAAGTTTTTGTATGCGTGGTATAGGGCCGGTACATTCTGTTTGGTGACAGGAAATACAAAGATTAACAACATCGTTGTAGCGTTGTTTTAGTGGGACTTGTGATGTTGTATCAAAAATCAATTCAAATCGTTCAACAAACAAATGAGAAAAAGCATCAAAAGTTTGATTTCGCTCTTTAAAATCAGAAAGTTTTGCTGTGTGGATTTTTAAAATCTCTTCCGGAAATTTTTTTGGGCTTATGCCTGAATTGATTTGATTTTTGATGTTTTCCTGAATTTCATACATACGATTCATATGTGTTGCCATTTCAGAAGGAACATATAAATCATATTCCTTTTTTGAAGTTTCTAACTCTGATTTTTTATGCTTTTCAGAATTACAGGAAATAAAAAGTATCCCTATTATAAGAAAGGCTCGCATCTCTTATTCTTTGAGAAGTACTCCTTTAGCTTCAAAGGAAAATGTTTTTTTGGGAGATGTGATTTTTGCTATTTCGGCATCAGTTGCTTTGGCGTCTTCAGCATAATGAAGTTGTTCTTCGACACTCATTTCCTCAATATAAGCTTTCCCCTCAAGAATCACTTCATGACCGGCTATGTTTTTTGGCATAAAAAAACCATAATCTTTAAAACGCACCATCGTTTCATGCTCTCCCAAGTCAAGTTTCATCCAGCAACCTTTGCTTTGACATACCTCATTAACTGTTGAAGAAAATTTTACATCAACAGTGTCACCGGGTTTTAGTTTATTGAAAATTTCAGCCATTTCTTCTTTAGTCACAAAATCATTTATAGAAATCGCATCTCCAAAAGTTGCATATGAAATCTCTTGTGCAAGTTCATCTGCAGTTACTTGCTGATTTTCAGTTTTGTTTTTACAAGCAGTTATCACTAAGAATATGATTAAAATAGAGAGAATATTTTTCATTTTTGATAATTTAATTTTTCGTTTAGGTTTAATCATTAAATATACTGCAATTTTATGAATTTTTTACCTTTTAATTGCCTAAAAATTTAACTACTTTTGTAGGGCAAAAACCAATTCCAAAATGCAACAAAACACCCTACCGATAGAAATTAAACAAATTAAAAGTTCTAAAATTGATCAAGTTGATTTTGATAATTTAATTTTTGGAAATGTTTTTACAGATCACATGTTGAGCTGTGATTATGTGGATGGAAAATGGCAAAACCCGGTTATTGAACCTTATGGAACTATAACGATTTCGCCTGGAGCTCGTGTATTTCATTATGGGCAAGCCATTTTTGAAGGAATGAAAGCATATCGTGATGAAGAAGATAATGTATGGCTTTTTAGACCCGAAGAAAATTTTATTAGATTTAATAAATCTTCAGTACGATTAGCCATTCCTGAAGTTCCCAAAGAAGTTTTTATTGAAGGACTAAAAGCTTTATTAAACCTTGATAAACAGTGGTGCCCAAAAGGGTATGGTAATTCACTTTACATTCGCCCTTTTGTTTTTGCAAATCAGGTGGGGGTTTCTGCTGCTCCATCAAGCAATTACAAATTTATGATTTTACTATCCCCAGTTAATGCTTATTACAAAGGGGATGTCAAAGTATTAATTGCAGAAAATTACAGTCGTGCTGCAAATGGAGGAGTTGGCGCCGCAAAAGCTGCCGGAAATTATGGTGCACAATTTTACCCTACAAGCCTTGCCAAAGAACAAGGTTTTGATCAAATTATATGGACTGATGATTGCTCACATCAATATCTTGAAGAAGCGGGTACTATGAACGTGTTTTTTAGAATTAATGACACTTTAATAACAGCGCCTACAAGTGACCGAATTTTAGACGGAGTTACGCGAAAAAGTGTTATTGCTCTTGCACAACGTGATGGACTTACGGTTGATGTAAGAAAAATTACGGTTTCTGAACTTCTTGATGCTGCAAAAAATAATTCATTAAAAGAAATATTTGGTGCCGGAACAGCAGCTGTAATCAGCCCGGTTTCTGGTTTTGGTTATAAAAATGAATTCTTTGAGTTGCCAAAAGTAGAGGATTCTTTTGCTAAAAAAATGAAGAAAACTCTCTTAGATATTCAACACAACAAAGCAATAGACAGTTTTGGCTGGACTCTTAAAATTTAGAAAATAAACAGTTATTTTACTTTTGAATTGTTTTATCTAAAATTTTCTCAATATTGGGTTTGAAATAATTAGGCCCTTTAAGCACTTTACCATCTTCTCTGTAAATGGGTTTGCCGTCGTCACCTAGTTTGCTCATATTGCTTCTTTGAATTTCTTCAAACACCTCTTCAATAACATCTTGCATACCGTGTTCTATGATCGTGCCGCAAAGAATATAGAGCATATCTCCCAGTGCATCTGCAATTTCAACCAGGTCATTATTGTTTGCTGCTTCAAGATATTCCTCATTTTCTTCCCGCATCAATTTATATCTCAATAGATTTTTAGCTTCACCCAGGTCTGCTTTTGGTGAGTGCTTAATTCCAAGTCCAAAAGCCCTATGGAATTGGGTAACTGCTTCTATTTTTCGATTCATAATCTTATATTTGTTTGTATTTTTGTTTTTATAAAACTACACAATTATGTTTACATCCGGTCAATGGGTCGTCGCTATTTTATTTTTTATTGTTTTTGTCATTTTGATGATTTACAGTTATACAAAAGACAAAGCACTTCACAAAAAATATTATAAAGGGGCCGTTTGGGTTTTAGTGGGATTTATTTCCTTTATTTTATTCCTCTTTTTAATTAAGGTTTTTATAAAAGGATCCTAAAAATTGCTCTAAAATATTAATTATCTTAGCTGAAAGGAATCTAAAATGAGATTTATATGAAATTTTTCAAGTATTTGTTTTTTCTATTATTGATAGTATTCATAGGTGTTGCGCTCTACTTTGGCACACAAGACGGTCATTTTTCTGTTTCTGAAACAAGAGAAATGAATGCTCCCACAGAAGTTGTTTTTGAAGAAGTAATCGACTTTAAAAATTGGCAAAAGTGGGGTTCATGGATGAACGATGAAAGTCTTAAAATTAATTATCCTGATAATACTTCAGGTGAAGGAGCTTTTTATTCCTGGAGCAGCGATAAGGATGGAGTAGGAGCTATGGAGACTTTAGATATTGAAAAAAATAAAAAAATAACTCAAAAAATCGTCTTTAACGGTTCTATTGAAGATAAGGGAAACATTGTAAACTGGACATTTGAACCAACTAAAAATGGCAACAGTACACGAGTAAACTGGTCAATGGAAGGAAGCTTGAACCTTTTTGAAAAAATTTATTTTGCAACTCAAAATCAAAGCTTGGAGGAGATGGTGAGTTTGATGTATCGCGAGAGTCTTAAAAATCTCGACGCTGTTCTGCAAAAAGAAATGAATGAATATTCTATTGAGACAAAAGGACTAACTAATTACAGCGGTGGCTTTTATTTATACAATACAACGGCTTCTAAACAAAGTGAAATTGGCACTAAAATAACTCCGATGATTGAACAAATTACCAATTTTATGACTGATAACAACATCCCAGCTCAGGGAAATCCTTTTGTTATCTATCTTGATTGGGATGAAATGAATAAAACTTTTATTTTTTCTGTTGGTGTTCACACCTCAGATATGGTTATTTTACCTGACGGAAGCCCTGTGATAAGTGGTTATAAGGAAGCCGGCACAGCAATAAAAACAACCTTGACCGGTAATTATTCCTTTTTGCCAGAAGCCTGGGAAGCAACCGAAGCCTATATTCAAAAAAATGGTTTTGTGAAAAGCGATAAATCAAGTCCTTTTGAAATATATGTGATTAAGTCTCCTGAAGAAAAAAATCCTTCAAAATGGGTGACTGATATCTATATTCCCATCGAAACTATAGAAAATGAACACACTGATTTTGACTAATCTGTAATCTAAAAACCTTTTAAAACTTTTCATATTCAAATGAAATCACTCTTATTTATTTTTATTGGAGGCGGTTTGGGGAGTGTCGTTCGGTATGGTTTGAGTAAATTTTTAAACCTGGGTTTTGCTTTTCCTACCGGGACTTTTGCTGTGAATATTTTGGGAAGTCTTATCCTTGGGATTATTATGGGAGTTGTGCTTAAAAACAATCTCAATTCAAGTCCGTTTGTGTTGTTTTTAACCGTTGGTTTTTGTGGAGGGTTTACAACCTTTTCGGCATTTGCATTAGAAAATTTAAATTTTCTTAAAAATGGAGATTATACAAGCTTTGCTTCTTATACAGCAGCAAGTCTCCTGATAGGTATTCTTGCAATTTTTATAGGGTTTTGGATTTCTAAATTCATATAAGTCCGGCTTACTCTTGTTTTTTGAAATCTTTGATCCCTGCCTCTATTCTAATTTTAATATCGTTTTGTTCTGGAGGTATTGGGCAGGAATATTTTGAATTATACACACAATAGGGATTGTAAGATTGATTAAAGTCGAGTGTCATTAAATCACCTTCTGGTTCAAAAACATCAATATAGCGCCCGCCTCCATAAGAACCGTCACCACTGGTAAGATCTGTGAAAGGTAAAAATAAATAGTTTTCATAACCTTCCTTGGGGCTTGTATTTTGGAAAACTTCTAAAACAAAATTTTGATTATCAATTTTAAAATGCAACTCGGCAAATTTTACATATTCAGGTAGTCTATCTGTGGTAGTGGGCATTAAAAAAGGTTTTTCGCCGGGTGTTCTAACAAAAGAGGCCTCCACTCTGTATTTTAAATCAACCGGGTAGAACTTGAGTCCTTTAAAATTTTCAAAATCTTCCGGCAAAAGAATAGTGGTTTCCTTATTGAGAAATTCTTGATTTAGGGTATTTTGAAAAGAAAAAATTTCATTAAGAGCAATTTCTTCTTGCATCGCAAATGCATTTACCTGAATAAAATAGTACGTAAAAAGGAGAAAGAAATACTTCATAATTATATCGAAATTTTGAAAAACAAACCGTTTTGATATCAAATATAGTTAATAATCCCCTTGATGTGGAGGTAAAATAGGAGCATTTTCTACTTTATTTGAGAGTACAATGTGTGTTTTTGTTTCGCCATAAGAAATGAGCTGGTCTATAAAAGTTTCAAGGTGTTTCTGGTTCCTTAGTACCACTTCCATAATAATATTTTCATTTCCGGTAATCCTAAAGCAATTGATAATTTCGTTAAATTCAGTTACTTTTTCTAAAAAAGGTTTGAGTCTTCCCATAAATACTTTTAAGGTAATAATAGCCTTTAATTGATGTCCGGTTTTGATGTATGAAAGCTGGGTATAATAACCTCTTATAATTCCCAAATCTTCCATTTTCTTTATTCTTTCCACAACTGCCGGAGCCGATAAACCCACTTGTTTACTTAAATCTGACATGGAGATTCTCGCATTTTCTTGCAGGTGCTTCAGTATTTTCCAATTAGTATCGTCGACCTTATAATTCATAGTTATTTTATAAAATTCCTAATTAACTAAAGTAAATATACACTAATTATTTATTATAGTAAGCATAAAAATAAATCTAATCTTTAAATTTGTGTACATTTTGCACCCCTAAATCTAACAATAATGCATTACAGCTTTTCCATACCTATTCCTCACTCGCCTATATATAAAAAGGCTTTAGAGATTTTTACATTGTCTAAAAACATCTCTCAATATCTTGTGTATGACATGTCAGGTTTGGATGAGGAAGGAAATGAACATCCTGACATCTATTTTACCGGCGATATTGTTCAAAAGTCAGTTTCTTTATTTCCTGAAATAATCAACGCAGAGCAAAAGACGTATTCTGAAGAGAAGCAAAAGCATGCTGAATCTGTTGAACATTTAACAAAGTTACTTTATAAAAACTGTGAACGGCTGGAGCACTCTGTACCTAGTGGCAAGGAATTCATCAGTTTACTTCGTAAAGAAATTAGAGGTTTCAGAAAAATGCAACATCACTGGGCGTTAACTTTATAGTGAAATTTGATTTGCTAAATCGCTTTCAAGATCGATTTTTATATTGTCAACTTTACAAATTCTTCTATAGAAAGATTTACTTTCGACCATCTGGACAAGCGACTCATTGGGATTTTCATCGTTTCGCTTGAAAAACCTCAATTCTCTGCTTACATATTTCTTCTGTACTGACCTCCCACTTCAAATAAAGCGTGGGTTATTTGACCCAAAGAACACACTTTGGTAGCTTCCATTAATTCGGTAAACATATTTTGGTTTTTAATGGCAGCCTCTTTAACTTTTGTCAACGCACCCTCTGCTTTGTCTTCAAAGGTTTTATGAAGATTTTTTAGTGTATTGATTTGAAATTGTTTTTCCTCTTCTGTGGCTCTTATTACCTCTGCCGGAATGATTGTTGGCGAACCTTTGGAACTCAAAAAAGTATTAACCCCAATGATGGGAAACTCACCTGTATGTTTTAATGTTTCATAATACAAACTTTCTTCTTGTATTTTACTGCGTTGGTACATGGTTTCCATAGCGCCTAGAACACCTCCTCTTTCGGTAATTTTATCAAATTCGAGTAATACAGCTTCTTCTACCAAATCTGTCAATTCTTCAATAATAAAAGCACCCTGAATGGGGTTTTCATTTTTAGTCAAACCAAGTTCTTTGTTGATAATCAATTGAATAGCCATAGCCCGTCTAACAGAGTCTTCTGTGGGAGTCGTGATGGCTTCGTCATAGGCGTTTGTATGTAGTGAGTTGCAATTGTCGTAAATCGCATATAATGCTTGAAGTGTAGTTCTTATGTCATTAAAGTCAATTTCCTGTGCGTGCAAAGAACGTCCTGAAGTCTGGATGTGGTATTTTAACATTTGCGCTCTGGGATTGGCATTGTATTTTTCTTTTAAGGCTTTCGCCCAAATGCGCCTCGCTACACGACCAATTACCGCATACTCAGGGTCGATTCCGTTTGAGAAAAAGAACGATAAATTGGGTCCAAATTCATTGATATCCATTCCACGGCTCAAATAATACTCTACATAAGTGAATCCATTTGACAAAGTGAGTGCCAGTTGTGTAATGGGGTTTGCTCCAGCCTCTGCAATGTGATAACCCGAGATTGAAACCGAGTAGAAATTCCTTACTTTTTCTTTAATAAAATATTCTTGTACATCACCCATCAACCTAAGCGCAAATTCTGTTGAAAAAATACAAGTGTTTTGTGCCTGGTCTTCTTTCAGGATATCTGCTTGAACAGTACCACGAACCTGCGTGAGTGTTTCAGCTTTAATTTTTAGATAAACATCTTTTGGTAAAACCTGATCACCTGTAACTCCCAGTAACATTAAGCCCAAACCGTTATTACCATCAGGAAGCTTACCATTGTATATAGGTCGCTCAACGCTTTTATCTTTGTAAATTTTAGCGATTTTAGATTCGACTTCTTTTTCAAGACCGTTTTCAATGATGTATTTTTCACAATTTTGATCGATGGCTGCATTCATAAAGAACCCGAGTAACATAGGTGCAGGCCCATTAATTGTCATACTTACAGAGGTCATTGGGTGACTCAAGTCAAAACCAGAGTATAATTTTTTGGCATCATCCAAACAACAGATAGAAACACCGGCATTCCCTATTTTACCGTAAATATCTGGTCTGTAATCCGGGTCGTTTCCATAAAGTGTTACACTATCAAAAGCAGTTGAAAGACGTTTTGCAGGCAACCCAAGGCTTACATAGTGAAAGCGTTTGTTGGTGCGCTCTGGGCCACCTTCACCAGCAAACATTCGGGTGGGGTCTTCGCCTTGTCTTTTAAATGGATAAAGTCCAGATGTATATGGGAATTCACCGGGTACATTTTCCTGTAACATCCAGCGTAATAAATCTCCCCAGGCTTCATATTTTGGCAAAGCTACTTTAGGAATTTGCAAGTGTGATAATGACTCTGTATGGGTTTCAATTTTTAGTTCTTTATCTCTTACTTTGAATGTATAATGAGGCGATTTGTATTTTGCTTTGGTACTTTCCCAATTGACAATTTTTTCCCAGTTATAAGGGTCTAAATCCATTTTTGTGCGGTCAAATTCTGCCAACAGCAATTTGGTCAATTCATTTTCAGACACTTTTGCAATGTCAAAGTCGAGTCCGTTTGAAGAAATTTCTATAGTTATTTGAGAGACAGATTCTAAGGTTTTAAATATTCCGTAAAGTTTTTGGGCAACCTCTTGTTGTTCTATTGATTTTTTGTCGTAAGCTCTGTTGTTTTCAGCAATTTCAGAAAGGTAACGAGTTCTTGCCGGCGGAATGACAAATATCTTTTCAGACATTTCGTCGGTGATTTCAAAAGTGCTTTTTAATTGCGTTTCTGTTTTTTGCATCAACACTTCCATCACTTTTTTGTAGAGGGTGTTCATTCCCGGATCGTTAAACTGTGAAGCGATGGTCCCAAAAACGGGGAGGGTCTCGGGTCTGGCATCCCACAATTGATGGTTGCGTTGATATTGTTTTTTAACATCGCGCAAGGCATCTAGAGCACCTCGCTTGTCAAATTTGTTGATCGCAACTATGTCTGCAAAATCAAGCATATCGATTTTCTCGAGCTGGGTGGCAGCACCAAATTCCGGTGTCATCACATATAATGAAATGTCACTGTGTTCAATAATTTCGGTATCACTCTGCCCTATTCCTGATGTTTCTAATATGATTAAGTCAAAGTTTGCTGCTTTGAGAACTTCAATGGCTTCGGATACATATTTTGAAAGTGCGAGATTTGATTGGCGAGTAGCTAGAGAACGCATATAGACTCTTGAATTATTAATGGCATTCATTCTTATTCTATCACCCAGCAGTGCACCTCCGGTTTTACGTTTTGATGGATCGACAGAAATAATTCCCAAAGTTTTATCAGGAAAATCAACTAAGAAACGTCTTACCAATTCGTCAACTAAAGAAGATTTACCCGCACCCCCGGTTCCGGTGATTCCTAAAACAGGCGTTTTTGAAGTTTTATTTTTATCGTGGATTTTGGCTAAGGTTTCTCTGGCTATTTCAGGAAAATTTTCGGCAGATGAAATAACCCGTGCTATAGCTGTAGGATTCCTTTTATCAAGATTTTCAACTTCATCGTTTAACTTTTCTCCAATTGGAAAGTCTGATTGTTTTACCAAATCATTAATCATACCCTGGAGGCCAAGTTCGCGACCATCATCCGGAGTATAAATTTTGGTTATTCCATAGTTCATTAATTCTTTAATTTCTTCTGGAAGAATCACACCGCCACCACCGCCAAATATTTTAATATGACCTGCTCCCTTTTCTTGTAACAAATCATACATATACTTGAAATATTCATTGTGACCACCTTGATAGGACGTCAGCGCAATCGCATTAGCATCTTCCTGAATGGCCGTATTGACCACTTCGTCCACACTTCTGTCGTGGCCCAAATGAATGACCTCCACGCCTGTGGATTGAATGATGCGGCGCATAATGTTGATGGCGGCATCGTGTCCATCAAAAAGCGAAGCTGCGGTGACAATTCTTACTTTATTCTTTGGTCTATATGGTGTTTGATTATTCATTTAATGTATAAGTTTATAGAGCTGCAATTTACAAAATCTAGTACTTGTATATCAAACAAACCCCAGTAAAAATGAAGAACTAAAGTATTAAAGTATGTTAATTTTTTTTTTTTAAGTAAAACAATCCTTAAATTCGTCATAATTAAACTTTAAACAAAATTTTCTAAAACAAACTAATTATGAAAAAAATTTACTTTTTGGCAATTGCTTTAATTGCTTTTAGTGCTAACGCACAGTATGAAATTAATTTTGACGACATGAGCTTAGGCCCTGTAAGTCCACAATCTGTCTACATTGAGATTTGGCCTGGTGCATTAGATTGTAATGTAGTTATTGATGAGGCTTATTCAGGAGACAACTCTATGTATGTTGGTAATAATCAACTTGATGATGTGGTTTTCTTATTAGACAACAAAAACTCAGGTATCTGGACTGTAAGTTTCTATATGTATGTTTATTCAGGATCTACAGGATTCTGGAATATACAAGACAATGAAATTCCCGGAGTACAGTGGAACGGTCAATTTTTTGCCGGAGCTACAGCCAGTGGAGGATCCGAAGGAAACATTACTCATGATGAAACAGGATTAACTATCCCTTACCCATCAGACCAGTGGTTTGAAGTAAGACATGAGATTAATTTGAACGCTATGACAATGTCAGCGTGGATTGATGGTGCTTTGTACCTTGATAATGTTCCTTATGTGGGCACAGGAGGAGTACCTGCTAATGCATTAGGATCTATCAATTTCTATTCCATTGATACAAACAACAATTATTTTGTTGATGATTTTGTTTTTGTTGAAGGAACACTTTCTACATCTGACTTTTCAGCAAATTCATTTACTGTTCATCCAAACCCTGTAAGAAACAGCTTAAACATTAACTCAAACGAGGCTGTGAGCAAAGTTGCAATCTATAATGTGCTTGGTCAAACAGTTCACATTTCTACTCCAAATGCTATTTCTCCAACAGTAAACATGTCAGATATGAAGTCTGGTATTTATTTTGTTGAAGTTACAATTGGTAACTCTACTAAAACAGTGAAAGTTGTAAAATAATTTATATAACATATATTTTAAAACATCCCGAAGTTTTCGGGATGTTTTTTTTTTATATTTATCAAAAAATGATTTCTATGAAAAAAACTCTTTTATTATTCATTTCGATAAGCTTAATTTCTTGTGCAGAATTGCAGCAAGTTGTTAATTCCCTTCCCCAAGTTGGTGGAGAACTTACTAATGCAGATATTGCATCAGGATTGAGACAGGCTCTTGATAAGGGTATTGCCAAACAAGTTTCCAAACTTACGCAGACTGATGGCTTCTTTAAAAACGAACTCGTCAAAGTTTTGCTACCACAAGAATTACAAAAAGTAGATAAAACCTTGCGCGACATAGGTCTTGGTAATTTGGCAGATGAAGGTTTAAAGGTTCTTAACCGTGCTGCTGAAGATGCTGTAAAAGAGGCAACTCCCATTTTTGTTAGTGCCGTACAAGAAATCACATTTGATGACGCAAAGAATATACTGTTAGGTTCAGATAATGCTGCTACTCAATATTTATCAAACAAGACTACTAATCAACTTTATTCAAAATTTAGCCCTGTGATTTCAAATTCATTGGACAAAGTGGGAGCTACCCAGGTTTGGAGTAATATCATTACACAGTATAATGCGATTCCATTAACAAATAATGTAAACCCTGACCTTACAGACTATGTAACTCAAGAGGCATTAAAAGGGGTCTTTACTATGATTGCTGTTGAAGAAAAGGATATAAGAAACAATTTCTCATCAAGAACAACAGACTTGTTGAGAAAAGTTTTTGCGCTTCAAGATTAATCCTCGCCAACCCCTCCCAAGGAGGGGCTTCTAAGGGTTTTAAAATAGTCAAACGCTTTAATCAGCCTAGACCCGTACCAACTAAAATACTCCCCATCAACAAGGAGTATTTTTTTGTTTTTAACAACCGTTTTCATTTCTGAAATGTGTTTTTCACGAAAAGGATAAGGCTCTGATGAGAGCAAAATAAGGTCTGCTTTGTTTAATTCTTCAAGTGTTACCTCGGGATATCTTCCTTCTAGATTTAAAAATATATTTTTGAAATTATTCAGTTCTAAAAGTGTGTTTATAAAAGTATCACCTCCAGCTACCATATAGGGGTTTTTCCAAATAAGGTAGGCTACCTTTAAAGACGGTTTACTGTTGATAAAATCAAAAAAAACTGTTGCTTCAACTTGAATTTGCTCTGCGATTTGAATAGCCGAATCTTGTTTGTCAAAAAGTTCACCCAAGCTTAAAATCATTTTAGTACAATCTTCAATACTCTTGATATCACTCACCCAAACCGGAGCGATTTTTTCCAGTTCCAGAACCATTTCTTGAGTGTTTTCTTCCTTATTACATAAAATAATATCAGGATTCAGGGTTTTGATTTTATTAAAATTCACCTGTTTTGTACCTCCAACTACTTTTTTTTCATTTCTGAGGTTTTCAGGATGTACACAAAACTTGGTGACACCTACAATTTGTTCCTTGAGTCCCAAATCTACAAGTAGCTCAGTTTGGGAGGGAACTAGGGAAACGATGCGTTGAGGAGTTTTGGAAAGGAAAAGTTCTCGGTTTAGTGCGTCTACAATTTCCATTAAAGTGAGATTTAGTAACGCTCCTTCAGGATTTGTTGCATTTCTTTTTGTAGCTTTTCTGCTTCTTGGGTTGCTTTTAATGCAAAATCTTTTTCGCTTGAAGCATAAATAATGCTGCGAGATGAATTAATCAAAAGTCCCACGTCATTGTTTAAACCAAATTGACAAACCTCTTTAAGACTTCCGCCCTGAGCACCCACTCCCGGAACCAAAAGGAAGCTATCAGAAATAATTTTTCTGATTTCGTCAAAATATTCAGCTTTAGTAGCACCCACAACATACATCAGCCTTTCACTATTTTTCCATTTTTTAGAAGTGATTAAAACCTGTTTGTAGAGTTGAGTGGATTCCATTTTTTGAGTTTGAAAATCAAAAGCGCCTTCATTTGAGGTAAGCGCCAGCAAAATGGCAAATTTATTTTCGAAATTTAAAAACGGTTCTACAGAATCCTTGCCCATATAAGGAGCAACAGTAACAGAATCAAATTGCAGGTCTTCAAAAAAAGCTTTGGCATACATTGTTGACGTGTTGCCAATATCACCTCTTTTGGCGTCTGCTATCGTGAAAATTTCAGGGTAATTTGTATTTAGATACTGAATTGTTTTTTCAAGGGATTTCCATCCTTTGATTCCATAAGCTTCATAAAAAGCAGTATTGGGTTTGTAAGCCACCGCCAGGTGATGCGTGGCATCAATAATGGCTTTGTTGAATTCAAAAATGGGGTCTTCTGTGTTAAGAAGGTGTTTTGGAATTTTATTTATATCGACATCTAGTCCAATACAGAGAAAGGATTGCTTTTTCCTGATTTGCGCTATAAGTTTTTCCCGTGTCAATTATTCAATTTTAATCTTCTAAATCTAATGTCTCTTGTCTAAAATCTAATATCTATTAAAGCACATCACTGTTTACTTTAAGCTTTTCGGTATTGTCAACCAACTGTAGTTCATCAATAATTTTCTGTATATCGCCGTTTATGATATTTCCTAAATCATACAAGGTCAAACCGATTCTGTGGTCTGTTACTCTCCCCTGAGGATAATTATAAGTTCTGATTTTTGCGCTTCGGTCACCGCTACTCACTTGAGAGTTTCGCTTGGCGGCATCTTCTTCCTGGCGTTTGGCCAGCTCAATATCATACAATCTAGAACGTAACACTTTAAAAGCTTTGTCTTTGTTTTTATGTTGTGATTTTTCATCCTGACATTGTGCAACAATTCCTGTTGGAACGTGAGTTAATCGCACAGCAGAATAAGTCGTGTTTACCGATTGCCCACCGGGTCCTGACGAGCAGAAAAAATCAATACGCACATCTTTGGGGTCAATTTGGACATCAAATTCTTCGGCTTCAGGAAGGACCATTACTGTTGCTGCGCTGGTATGAACGCGCCCTTGCGTCTCTGTTTGTGGAACTCTTTGAACACGGTGAACACCCGCTTCAAACTTAAGAATGCCATACACATCTTCACCATTGACTTCAAACTGGATTTCTTTATAACCGCCGTTAGTTCCTTCACTAAAGTCCATCACATGGGTATTCCAACCTTTACTTTCACAGTATTTGCTGTACATTCTGTATAAATCACCTGCAAAAATACTAGCTTCATCACCTCCGGTACCGGCTCTTATTTCCATGACCACATTTTTACCATCTTCAGGGTCTTTGGGGATAAGCATAAATTTAATTTCTTCTTCGAGTTTTGGCAAACGTTCTTTGGCTTTCTCCATTTCCAATTTTGCCATCTCCAACATTTCAGCATCACTACCGTCATTAATGATTTCTTCAGCTTCACTTTTGCTGTTTGAAAGCGTAACGTATTCTTCACGTTTGTCCATTAACTTACGTAAATCTTTGTATTCTTTATTTAATTGAACATAGCGTTTTTGATCTGAAATGATATCAGGTTGAATGATTAAATCACTCACCTCATCAAAACGTTGTTTTACAATTTGAAGTTTTTCTAACATATTCTCCCTCTGTTTTGGGTGTTGCAAATTTAATATAATAAAATGTAATTAATAGAATATCGCAATGAAATGAAATTTAATTACAATTGGAAAGCGAGACTTATTATGGTTTATAAACAACTCTCCTGTTCAATGCGTAATTCACCCTCATTTTCTGCAGAGGAGAATGTAAAAGCAAAGTTTACGAGAAGATATAAAGCAAGTATGTAAAATAAACGCTCTGAATAAAAAGCTACTTCTATTTCATAAAAATATGCTCCTAATCCACTTAAGTCTGAAAAGACAATACAAAAAACAATAAAAAGATAGTGCAGTGGAGTTTTTCCAAAAAACCTGTCATAGTACAGATAAGCAATAAAAGCAAGTATTAATAATACAACTCCCTGTGAATAAAATAAAACTAATTGAATATTATTATCAAGTTTTACAGTCAATACCTCAGACAAATAATATAAATTAAAGAGGTTAAGACTTACCAGAAGTATTACAAAAACAACAATTGATAGAGATAATTTTGTGATTTTTATCTTTTGAATTCCAAAATAGATTAACGAAATATAAGCTAATATTGTAAATAAAAAGAGGATGTTTTATAAGAACTTATCTCATAGTTAACGATAAAAATATCTCTGATGATGAAGAGTATTAGAGCTATAAAAATGAAACCTTTCCAATATTTTTTATAAATAATAAAAAATGTAAAAAAAGCACAAGTTGTCAAAACTCTTATCATTCTAGATATTTCAATTTCAAAAAAAGTAATTACAAGTGCATTAATAATAATTAGAAATACCCCCAATAGCAATAGCTGTAGTTCTTTGGAAAATACATATAATTTCATAATAGTTCTTTTTAGTTAGTTAATTTATAAGAATTATCTTACAATTAACTATACGTAAAAACTATGCGTATTGGTTTTAAACACATGTAAAATCGTGCTAAAAATTCGATTTTATGAATACTCAAAGGTACCAAACTCACTATTTATAGTGAGCTTCTTTTTTTCTGAGGCTTCTACCCTACCCACAATTTGTGCATCGATATTAAAACTTTGAGAAATAGCAATTAAATCCTTTGCTATGGAAGGGGAGCAATAAATTTCCATTCGATGCCCCATGTTGAAGACTTGATACATTTCTTTCCAGTCGGTTTTGGATTCTTGCTGAATCATTTTAAATAAAGGCGGCACTTCAAAAAGATTGTCTTTTACAATGTGATGTTCATCTATAAAATGGAGTATTTTGGTTTGTGCCCCACCGCTGCAATGTACCATTCCGTGGATGTCTTTTGAGTTGTATTTTGACAGGATTTCTTTTATGACAGGTGCATAAGTTCTTGTAGGGGACAAAACCAGTTTTCCGGCATCAATGGAGCTGTTTTCAACGTTGTCTGTTAGTTTTTTTGATCCTGAATAAACCAATTCTTTGGGCACGGCGGCATCAAAACTCTCGGGATATTTCGCCGCAAGGTACTTTGAAAAAACATCGTGACGTGCTGAAGTGAGTCCGTTACTGCCCATCCCGCCGTTGTATTCCTTTTCATAAGTGGCTTGACCAAAGGAAGCTAATCCCACAATCACATCACCTGCTTGGATATTGGCATTATTAATTACATTGCTGCGTTTCATTCTTGCAGTGACAGTGGAGTCAACGATAATGGTTCTCACTAAATCACCCACATCTGCTGTTTCACCTCCAGTGGAGTGGATAGTCACACCAAAAGACTTTAAATCTTCAATCAACTCTTCGGTACCGTTGATGATAGCAGATATGACTTCGCCGGGAATCAGGTTTTTGTTTCGTCCTAAGGTGGAGGAGAGCAAAATATTGTCTGTTGCACCTACACACAGTAAATCATCAATATTCATAATGAGCGCATCCTGGGCAATGCCTTTCCAGACAGAGAGATCGCCCGTTTCTTTCCAGTACATATAAGCCAGAGATGATTTTGTGCCGGCACCATCAGCGTGCATAATGAGGCAATATGCTTCATCATTAGTTAAATAATCGGGAATAATTTTACAGAAGGCTTTTGGGAACAGACCTTTATCAATGTTTTTTATGGCATTGTGAACATCTTCCTTATCTGCAGAAACTCCTCTTTGACTGTAACGTTTACTGTTATTTTGACTCATTATCTTATTAAAATGCAAATATACACAGAATAAAACTGCTTGTAAACTTCTCAAAAATAAAAAACGACACCTTATAAGTGTCGCTTTTTGTTGAAAATGGTTGATTAATTAGTTATTGCCAGTCTGGCATAAAGGCATTTGAAAATAGTTGTTCTCTTGTATTAGTATCGTTTAATGTTATTTTCCAAATATTTTTTTGAGAAATGCCATCGTTTGAAGTATTTACAAAGATAATTTCAGCTTCATTTGGCGAAAATCTAACGTCCAAGTCATTAGTACCACCGGGTTTGTCTTCAGAAATATCGGTAGTTGTATCTCCAGAAATATTATAGATAAAAGCCCTGGAATTCAATCTTCTGTATGTTGCATTTTGGTTTTCAGAAACATCATAGGTGTACAATATATTCTGACCGTCAAAAGAAAGGTTTAATCCACTTGCAGCACCTTGTACTCCAGTTAAAGCAGTTGCTATAAGGCTCCCACTAAAATCAATAACAAAAATATTAATATTATACCCATTTTGATTGTTGGTTTTTAGGGCTATACGGTTTAAGCCTTCATTAACATCAACTTCAGAGATAAAAGAACTATCGGGTGTTTGATAAACTAATTGAAGGCCTTGTCCATTTGAATTGATACTGTAAAGTTTATCAAAATTTGGGAAATAAATCTTGTCACTATTTTCCGGCCAGGAGATGTTGATTTCGTTCAAATTGAAACCTGCCGGTTTTAGGGACGAAGTCACTTTAAATTTCCCTGAACCGTCTCTGTTCATTGTATAAATATCGACTAGGGCTCCATTTGTCTGTAGATAAGCAATTTTATTTGCTGCTACATTGCGTCTAGCCCTAAAGCTATTTTCAGACTCAGTAGTCAATTGAAATTCAATACCGTCTTGATCAGCGGAAAAAATCACATTGTTTCCACTAATTTCCCTTGTAAACAAAAAGCGGTTATCAACAGGGGCTGGAATAACTTCAAAGCTACTAACAGAACTAAAGACAGGGGAGTTAATGCCATCGCTTGCACTTACCTGCCAAAAATATTTGGCTCCCAATAATAAAGGTGAATAGGTAAAAACCGGTTCAGTAATGTCTTCAAAAATGAGCACATCATTGTTTTGGTCATTTCTAAGCTCTAAAGTAAAAGTTAATTCATCTTCATCTGGATCTGTTGTTACCCAAACAAAATTAGCTTCAATACTTTGAAGAATTTGTCCTTCACCTGGTGAGAGTAAATCTGGGATTTCAGGAGGTCTGTTACTTGCAGTGGATTCTTCAAGTTCAAAAACCACATTATTAGTTTGACCTGAAATAACTCTTGATGCTTTAAAAGCCGTAATAAAACCATCTAATTGAGCTTGAACAGAATACTCACCTTCGGTTACCTCATTGATAATAAAATCTCCGTTTTCGTCGGTAAATACAGTGTTAGAAACAGGAGTTGTTTCTATTTTTACATTTGGGAGAGGCGCGTTTGTTCCTTTGGTTACTACTTTCCCTGTTATAGTTCCCGAACCAGATTCATCAATGCCTTCCTCGCTGCAACTTACTGTAATTAATAGTGCAAAAATCCAGCAATATTTTATAAGTTTACTATTCATTTTAACTAAGGTGTTTCTATTGATTGAGAATTATTTCTTCCAAGATTGAAATAATATTTTACTCCTATTCCAAAATTATAATAAAAATCGTCTCTTTTTCCACTTACTACTTTATCGAGTCCATCTGTGAAGGATATATGTTGCTCTGCAAAGCCTCTTATTCCAACTCGTTCAGATATAAAATACTCGAGAGCTATACCATACTGAGTTTTGAAAAATAAGTCTCCAAATTGTAAATTATCTTGAGGTTTTACCAAATCATTGATAATACCAAATCCTCCATAAATATATGGCGAAAAATCATCATCTGGCAATATTTTAAATTCGAGGTTGATATCTCCGCTTATCATCCTGTTAGTATATGATCTTCCTGTTCTAAATTGAAAGGCATTGGCATTGAGGTTTAGACTAAAATTGCGAGAGAGCTTCCGAGTATATTCAATTCGCGCCAAATAACCTAAGCGTTTTTTAGAATAGTCACCATCAAGTACATTGGCTCCACCATAAATTCCAATAGCATTATCATAATCTCTGGCGACTTGTTCTCTATGATAAAGCAACATTGACTCTTCTTGAGCCTTCTCTTCCAAATAGTCTTTTACGAGTTTATCGTTTGTTTCTTTTCCTTCTTTTGATGACCATAAGTTATCTTTAATACCTTCAATAATTAAAGCTTCAACAGATTTTTCAATTGCGTCTTGCATAGCAAGTTGAACCGGTTCATTCACTGTAAATCCAGTTTCTACTTCCAGAAGTCTTTGAAAATTAACAAATTTAAAAAGGTTTGCGCTTACAGCTTGTGAGAGTATTGTTTTAGAGACATAAACTGTTTTTAATATTTTTCCGCTTGAAGTTGATACGGCTCTTAAATAGACAGTAATGCGATCTTCCCTATATTGGGTTGATCCACCCACTCCAAAATACCTAGCTCCTGCACCCCCAGTTATGATATTTGAATCATAAGAAATGATACCCCCTTCAAGCAAAACACCTGCAAACAATAAGGGTGGCAAATTGGGCTCATTTGAATTGTTTTTACGAAATTCATCTCTGGTAGCTCTTATGATGTTGCGCTCATTTAAAAGGTTTCCAAGGTTTTCTCTTTCGATGGGAGTAAACCACTTTGAATCTTCTAGAGCTTTAATTAAAATGGTAGTTGCACCTTGAGATACAGCAGTACTAAAAGTGCTCCCCGCTTCAATATTTTTATATTGCCCTGTTTGATCTTTGAAGTTATAAACACCCACTACTACCGGCTCTGCTGGAAGCGGCAGGTTTTCAAGTGTTCTAGATTTAGGAGTAAGTTCACCAAAACGCGCATCTTGTTTTACAACAGGCTGATTAAAATAGGCTCCACAACTCGTTAAAAATAAGCTTAAGCATAATAAAACTAAATAGTAACTTTTTTTCATGAAAAAAAATTAATTAGGAATAACGATTTGTGTTTGTTCTCCTGTATTTGTATCTAAAATATTAAT
>DAINOA010000020.1:0-14970 GCA_036735625.1 Planktosalinus sp.
TTTGGTTTCCAGCCAGCCGTTTGAGTGGCCTAACGTGAGATTCTCGTGAAGAAGATTGTTAAGAGCAGCGGTGTCTTTTGCGACAAATGCGTTGTCAAGTAAAAGGTAAAAGGGATTAAAAACTATTGATTGATTTGTCTTTTTGTTAGTGCTACACGAATGAACAATTAACAGGATAAAAATTAATATTATTTTGTTCTTCATCGATTCTTAGGGTTCAATCAACTTTCCATTCACCAAAAAGTTGGGGTCGAGATGTAAGCTGTTGATGGGGGCTTCTGTAACCTGTGTCCTCCATTCAGCTTTGGGAAAGATCCATTGTAATTCATCATTTATAAAAACCCTCACCGGCATATCAAAGCCTTCTATGATTTCGTTGTAGCGAAAAGTGAGGACGTTACTGTCTATTTTAAATTCCACCAATGGCACTCTATGGTCACGCAGATATTGATTAAAAAACTGTGTTAAGTCATAACCAGACTTTTCACTTATGTAGTTTTCAATCTCTGCCGTTGTCACTGTTTGATGCCAAAAATCCCTGTTGAGACCTCTGAGAATTTCACGCCATTTTTCATCATTTTCAAGCAATTGGCGTAGTGTGTGCAAGATGTTGGCTCCTTTGTAATACATGTCTTTAGAGCCTTTTTGATTGACATTGTAAGGCCCTATGATGGGTTCATCATTCTGAATCATATTTGAGGTGCCTACCACATATTCAGCACCGGCTTCTTTTCCGTAAAAATATTCTACAAACAAGCTCTCCGAATATGCAGTGAAACCTTCATGAATCCACATATCAGCAATGTCTTTGTAGGTGATGTTGTTTGCAAACCACTCGTGACCATTTTCGTGTATGATAATAAAATCAAATTTTAGTCCCCAGCCGGTGTTGGACAAGTCTCTACCAAGATATCCTTTCATATACTGATTGCCATAAGTTACAGAGCTTTGGTGCTCCATTCCAAGATAAGGGGCTTCCACCAGTTTGTAGCTGTCTTCATAAAAAGGGTAGGGGCCAAACCAGTGTTCAAAAGCTTCTATGGAGCGGGGGGCATCTTTAAAATGTTCTTTGGCTTTTTCCAGATTGTAGCTCAGGACCCAATAATCCATATCGAGGGTTCCATTTTCGCCTTCATACTGTTCGCCAAAATGCATATAATCTCCAATGTTGATGTTTACCCCATAATTGTTAATGGGGTTGGTGACATACCAATGCCAGGTTTTGGTATTGTTGTCGTGTTCTTCCACTTTTATCAAACGGCCGTTTGAGACATTGATAAGGTCTGCCGGAACGCGTACACTTATGGCCATACTGTCCACCTCATCATACATATGGTCTTTGTTGGGCCACCACACGCTTGCTCCCAGACCCTGGCAAGACGAACCCACAAAATGATTTCCTGCTTCATCGTGTTTCCACGAAATACCGCCATCCCAAGGGGCATTGACAGCTTCGCGGGGATGGCCGCTGTAGTAAACAACCACCTCTTCTGAAGTGCCTTTTTTCTGTTTCTTTTTTAAAGTGACAAAATGGGCATTGCCTTTACTTTTTACTTTTAGTTCTTTGCCGTCCTGTGTTACCTTTTCTAGTTTTAGGGGGTTCTGTAAATCTACCTGAAGCACCTGATGAGGTTCTAAAACCGTATATCTGATAGTGTTCTTGCCACCCAGCCATTTCTCATCGGGCTTTACTTCGATGTCGAGATGGTAGAAGGTGAGGTCCCACCAGGCACGCTCGGGCGTGATGCTTCCTCGCAGTGTGTCTTGTTTGGTAAAGGTTTGAGCAAGTAGTGTGCTTCCTGAAAAAAGTACTAAAAACAGTAAACTAACTTTAGATTTCATTGTGTGGTGTTTGTTACAAAAATAACATAGTTTTTTTTAATGGGTATGGTTTTTTTAATTGCACAGCTTACCAAAATGAGGTTTCATGCAAAATCGCCAAGCCTCAAAGAGATTTAAAGCCTGTCATCGTGTTCAAAAATAAAATTTAACCTCTAAAATCTCACTTCCCACGTTTATCTAAACACACTATTTGGAAACACTACAACACTCTCGTGTCCATCCTTGCCCAATGCGGCAACGCCAAAAAAGTAATTGTCGATCACGATGCCTTGAAGTGTATATTCAGAAACGTCACCCACAAAACGACTGTGATCCCAGGTGGGGGAGGTGGTGTTGCGCCAGTAGATTTTGTAGCCCACGGCGCCGTCTGCTTTGTTCCATTTTAGTTTGGCTGAAGGTTCTACGATACCGCCAATAGCCACGTTTGTAGGAGCCGGAGGTGCCCAAGCCAGAGAGGCAATTGCAACAGCATTCACTGCGGTGAGCTTAGCTGCATAATCAAAATCCACATAATCAATCACATCACCATAAGCAATGCCATTTTCAATTCTGATGTTCTCGTGCTGACGGTAGTAGTTCTCATGTGATTCCATAATACGAATACCCGCAAAGCCTGCGTCATTAAACGGACGGTGATGACCACCTCGCCCAAAACGGTCTAGGCGGTAAACGAGCATCGGATTCATCTCTGGCATGTAGGTTTGGGTGGTTTTATGCACATAACGCGCCAGCTGACGCGAAATTCCATCAACTTCCCCGCCATAGAACCTGCGTGAATTGCGTTCCCTTTCGGTTTCTGTTGGTGGAACGGGTTCTGAGAAAATACGAAAATCGCGGTTGCTTATGACGCCGTTAACGCCTTCAATGTTTCCAATCATATCGTTATTGAGTACCCCAATGATTTCCCAGCCTTTTTCTTTGGCAAAAGCAGCAAGCCCCGCCCCACCAAAGAGCCCTTGTTCTTCTCCTGAAAGACCTGTATAGATAATGCTGTTTTCAAATTTGTATTTTGACAATACGCGTGCCGCTTCCATAGCTCCTGCCATACCCGTGGCATTGTCGTTGGCTCCCGGAGCATCTAAGGTGTAATCATTGGGGTCTGTCACCCGGCTGTCGATATCGCCGCTCATGATGATAAAGCGGTTGGGGTATTTTGTACCGCGCTGTATGGCGACCACATTTACTACCCAAACATCAAACGGAATGCGCGCATTGGTACCTTCTTTGACAAGGTCTTTTTGGTAAAATACTTCGAGGCAGTTGTTACAGTCTTTTGAAATCTTGTCAAACTCTTGTTTGATCCACCTTCTAGCTGCGCCTATACCTCGGGTATTGGAAACCGTATCACTCAACGTATGCCGAGTGCCAAAGTTTGCCAGCATTGCCACATCTTTTTCCAGCCTTTCGGCGGAAACTTCATTGATGATGTCAAACATTCGGGTGTCTGTTTGAGCGTTAGAGAATGTGAAGCTTAAGAGGAAAATGGGGATGAGGTATTTCATAGTGATTGTTTTTTAATTATTAAAAGTATTGTTTTTTTTCAACTTACTACAATATTAATTACTGATCAATGTCTAAAGCTTAGGAATCTTTTTTTGATAAATAATTAATATTTATTGTTTATCAATAAATTTAATTATATTTGCCACATCATTTTTAATTTCATCAATCATGTCAAAAACAAACAACTTCGTATTTAAAGGCCTGCTTATTGTGGCCTGGGTTATTTTTGTCGGCTTGTGTATTGAAGCAGGAGGTTTAATTGTAAATTTCCTATTTAATATGTTTAAGCCTGAATTTGTTCCAAATCTATATCAAAACCTGGATTTAACACAAGTGTATAAAGATAGTAAATGGGACTTTTTTGGTGTTTACAGCTTTATTGTCGTCATTTCAGTTTTAAAGGGGTACCTGTTTTACATCGTGATCAGGCTGATGCACAAAATGGATATATCAACTCCGTTTAATGATTTTGTTGCTCACCAAATTTCTAAAATGAGTTATTACACTCTTTCCATAGGGCTGTTAAGTTACCTCGGCAGGCATTCCGTTGAAAACTTAAAGCATCCGGGTATTGATATGGGTAGTTTAAACCACTTTTGGACAGACAGTCAAGCGTTTATATTGATGGGGGCTGTAATTTACATTATTGCAGTTATTTTCAAAAAAGGAGTGGCTATTCAAAAAGAAAATGAATTAACCGTCTAAGTTATGGCTATAATCGTAAATCTTGACGTGATGATGGCAACCCGAAAAATGTCTTTAAATGAACTTTCTGAAAAGGTTGATATTACCTTGTCTAATTTGTCTATTCTTAAAACTGGGAAAGCCAAAGCGGTGCGTTTTAGTACGCTGGAAGCCATTTGCAAGGCTTTGGATTGTCAGCCTGGAGAAATACTGGAGTTTAAACCTGAAGAATGAAGTCCACACAGTACTTAAAACAATTATTGTATATTAGCACTTACCCAAATTAATGAAAAACTGTTTTTTATTGAATTATACAATTATTTAATTTGAAAAGTATGGAAAAAGCACTTCAAACCATGATTGACAATATGCCTGAAAAAACCGGTAAATCTTTACAGGAATGGAAGTCGTTGTTGCATAAAATGACTTTTTCAAAACATTCTGAAGCCGTTAATTACCTTAAAAATGAACACGGCGTGACACACGGTTTTGCCAATACTATAGTTACATTATCTAAAGAGGAAAAAACCACCACAACAGATTTGGTAGAAAATCAATACAAAGGAAAGGAGTCATTACGACCTCTATATGAAAAGCTTTTAGCAGTTGTTACCAAATTTGGAAATGATATAACGGTCACGCCCAAAAAAACGAGCGTGAGTATCATAAGAAAAAGACAGTTTGCATTGATACAAGCCGCCACCAAAACACGTATCGATCTGGGTTTAAAAATTAAGGACAAACCCTTTGAAGGGCGCCTTGAAAACTCAGGTCCTTTTGGGAGTATGTGTACCCATAGGGTCAAAATTTCAGAACTTACAGATATAAATAACGAGCTTATTGGCTGGCTCAAAGAAGCTTATGATCTGGCAGATTAAGAGAGATCCGGTTTAAACCATTCTTATACGTTTCTTAAACTATTTTTGTTTATTTGAAGAAACTCCCTACTGTGATTACTGAGCATATTGCTAATAATAAAACACTTAGAATAAATAAGAAATTCCTTTGGCAGCTAAATATATATTTTATTCCCACTACCAAAAAAACCAGTTGCGAAATTAAAAATGGTATCGTAAGTAATTCTTTAAAAACCCCAATTAAAACAGTGTCGATTTTATAGTAATCAATCAACCAAAGCACTATGAAATAAACTACAATTGTAAAATTTATAAGGATTAATTTGCTTCGGTTCATTATTTTTAAATTTATAAAGGTGGGATAAAATTTAAAAATAATGTAAACAAATTTAAAATCTCAACTTATTACAAGTGACTTAGTTCACGATTATCTTTTTTGCTGTTGTTCCTTGAGGTGAAAACAACTTAATGAGATAAAATCCATTTTTAAGTGAGCTGATTGCTGCTTTGTTTGGGTTTTGAGGTTGTAGTTCCATCACAACTTGACCTTGCAGGTTGTAAACAACTAATTTTTCAATAGGCGCATTTGAAGTAATGTTTACGGTTTTACCATTAGAAGGGTTGGGGTATAACACCCATTCTAAAATTGAAATGTCTGGTGTATTCAGGATATCCCATCTGTCTTCTGCAACCGGTCCTCCCCAGATGATCGTTGCCAGCGCCGGATTGTCAATAAACGGATTGCGGTTGCCATAAACTCCTTCCAGGTATTCATTACGTTGGTCTTCATAGTCATTCACCGGGTCATCTGCATTCCATTCTAAAAAGGTTTGCAGCATTTGAGTATCGCCCTGTAAAGAGCCCACGCCGGCAAAGCTTGGTAAACATTGATTTCCATATCGGGTGTACATATACATAATCATTCTGGCGACATCTCCTTTCCATTCATCACCGGGATACCAGTTTCCACTACCCACATTGCCGGCATTTCCGTTGCCATTTTGGAATTTTTTATCTCCTTTGTTGTTGTTCATTTGTTGATCGCTTGCTCTCAGGTTGTGAGGGTCTGCTATGATTCCAGTTGCGGGGTTACTTGCGTTTCCCATTGGAGGATTGGTTAGTGAACGTGCAAAGACGTGCTCGCGGTTGTATTCACAAAGCATTCCGCCAAAGTCGTTTTTATCTCTTGAACGGTCTGTAGTACAGTTTCCATCATTATCGTTGTATCCATATACTAAAAGAACCGTTGAGGTATTGTCTGGATTTTCATCTGTAAAAACCAATGCATCTCTGGCATCACCATAGGTAAAATTTTGATTGTGTTGTGCTATTTTTATTTGCAAAGCATTGTATAAGTCCTCACCTGTGAGTGTCAAATCCACATCATTGTAATAGGGTTGTTGAGAAAAGGTAACCTGAAAAGCGAGGAGAACTAAGAATACTAATTTTTTCATTTTTATAATTTAAGATGTTTTTTCTAGTAAAGCCATATAAAACCCATCAAAGCCTGATTTACTTGGCAATATAATTTTTTCTTTTGCTAAAATAAAGCTTTTTCCGCTTTCAGACTTTAAGAAATTTTTAATTTGTTTTTCATTTTCTGAAGGGAGAATTGAGCAGGTGGCATAGACCATTTTTCCACCGGGTTTTACCATTTTTGAATAGTTTTCAAGGATTTCAGCCTGGTTTTTTTTGATGTTTTCGATAAAATCGGGTTGAAGTTTCCATTTGGCATCGGGATTTCGTCTTAAAACACCTAATCCTGAACAGGGGGCATCAATCAATAGTCGATCTGCTTTTTCGTGCAGTTTTTTTATCACTTTTGTGCTATCGATGTGTCGGGTTTCAATATTAAAAGCACCCGCTCTTTTGGCTCTTCTTTTGAGTTCGTTGAGTTTATTTGCATAGATATCCAGAGCGATGAGCTGTCCTTTATTCTCCATTAAAGCTGCAAGGTGCAGAGCTTTTCCACCGGCACCGGCACAGGCATCGACGACTCGCATACCGGGTTTTACATCAAGATATTCTCCAACAAGTTGAGATGAGGCATCCTGAACTTCAAACCATCCCTCTTTAAAAGCTTCTGTTTGAAAAACATTGGCGCGTTCTTTGAGTTTTAATGCCTCCGGATAGTCTTTAATGTTTTCCGTTTCCAAATCAAGGTCAAAAAGGGTTGCTTGAAGTTTTTCTTTTGTTGTTTTGAGTGTGTTGACTCTTAAAATAACTTCTGCCTCGCGGTTGAGAGCTGCAATTTCTGCATCCCATTTTTTGCCTAATTCTTTTTCGCCCAGAGCGTCCAACCAATCAGGAATGGACTCACGGTATTTTCTGGTTTTTGAGAGTTCGTCAAATCTGCCTTTTATACGTCTGGTGGGAGTGTCTTCCAGTTGTTTCCAATCGGGGAGGGTGATTCCTTTTAAGGTAGCCCATACTGCAAAGAGCCTGAAAAGTTTTTGACGATCAAAGGGTTCTCTCACTTCCCCAATTTCTGCATAAAGCCTTTTCCAACGAACCACGTCATACACCAGTTCGGCAATGAAACCACGGTCTCTGGCTCCCCAGCGTTTGTCTCTTTTTAGTGTGCCTTGCAATGCTTTGTCTGCATATTTATTTTCATTAAATATTTCGTGCAGGGTGTCTATTGCTGCTAAGACTAAATTTCTATGTAAACGCATGGGGGTGGGTGGGTTCAAAGTTTAATGTTCAAAGTTCATAGTTTCAAGTTTTTCTCAAAACACACAACTAATAATTTATAACTAAATACTATTCCGCAAAGGTATTACAAACTCGGGGAAATGTTTTTATATTTATACGAAAATACGACTGATGCGAATTATTGGATTGTTACTTCTGTTATTTTTATTCTCATACTGTTCCGGTGATAAAAAGGATACTGCAAGAGAATTTTCAGAAATTAAGATGGAGCGTTTTTATACAGATTCTGTAAGTATAAGAGCTATTGTTCCTATAGACGAAAACAGAGTGTGGTTTGCAGGAAATATGGGCAAAGTGGGTTTGCTTGATGGGAAGACGCCAAAAATCGCAGTGATAAGCTATGAAGATACCTTACTGCATTTTCGAGCGATAGCTAAAACCAAAAATGCTGTTTTTGTATTAAGTATTTCAAACCCGGCGGTGTTGTATAAAATTGGATTTGACGGCGTGGAGGCTTCTTCTATGGAGGAGGTATATTTTGAAGAAGGCGAGCGTGTTTTTTATAACGCAATGAAATTCTGGGATGACAGGGAAGGCATTGCTATGGGTGATCCTGTTGAGGATTGTCTAAGTTTTATAATAACAAGAGATGGTGGGAATAACTGGGAAAAACTATTATGTGATGCTTTACCAAAAACCGAGGAGGGGGAGGCTGCCTTTGCTGCCAGTAATTCAAACATCGCTCTTTATGGAGACCACGCTTGGATAGTAAGTAGCGGAAAACGGGCACGAGTTTTTTATTCACCGGACCGGGGAAGGAACTGGGAAGTATATGACACACCTATTGTTGAAGGTGGAAGAATGACAGGAATTTACAGTGTGGATTTTTATGATGAAAGAACAGGAATAATCTTTGGTGGTGACTGGGAGAATATGACAAACAACTTTTCAAATAAAGCCATTACAGAAGATGGTGGTAAAACATGGTCATTATTAAGTGACGGTGAAGGACCCGGGTATCGCTCCTCTGTGCAATTTGTTCCGGGTGGAGGGGGTGATGAAATTGTTGCTGCCGGTTCTCAGGGCATTTCATATACAAACGACCGCGGTAAAAGCTGGAAAGAACTTAGTAACGAAGGTGTTTTTGCGATTGAATTTGTAAATGATAGTATCGCGTTTGCTTCCGGAAATAATAAAGTGCTACGTCTTGTTTTTAAAGAATAGTTATTCCTTTTGACCACCCCGGTATTTTTTTAATAGTTGCATTTGAAAATCGTGTTCGGCTTTTCTAAGTTGAAGAAGTTTAACAGGACTAATTTGCTTGAGAAGTTCAGTTTCCATTTGTTGTTGCAGTTTGTGTTCTTCCTGTTTTAGACTATTCATTTTTTTTAGTAATTCTGATGCCTGGCTATCATTCAGCGTTTGAATATTGTTGCGCAATTCTTTTGTAACTTCTTCGCGTTCTTTTCTTTTTACAGCCCATATTTGGGAATCGTATTTGTTATAAACCGGCCAGAATTTTTCAGCTTCTGCAGAAGTAAGATTGAGTTCTTGTGTTATAAATGCTGTTTTCATAGCTTTTATTTTTTGACCTCTTTCACTCTGCGAAAAGCCACTAAATGAAAATGCTATGAAAAGGATCAGGATAGGGATGTTTGATTTCATTGTTTTAGATTTAATCGGTTGTTAAATGGATTTCATCAATTTCATAAGATAAATACTCAAAAAGTTCCTCTTTGTCTAGTGTCGAAATAAAGGAAGTGTCCTCCAGCATTTCATCTGTAAGAAGTGCTTCATAGTCAAGATAAGAGAGGTCTAAAAAGCCATTTTCGATATAGTTTTCAATGTGGCTTAAGTTTGTTGATTCTAAATTTTCGTTTTGTTGAAAATTGAAAACAGTTATAAAAACCAACAGTGATGCAGCGATGCCTGCCACATATCTAAACGTTTTGTTTCTAAAAATAGAAATTACTTTTTGCTTTCTTTTCTTACCGGAAGTTTGATTAAGTAAGCGATGTTCCAGTTCATCAATATAATTTTCAGGAACCTCAAAGGGGTTTTCTTTTGACAGTTTTGATGTCAAAGAAACTTCCTCCATAATTTGACTTTCTAATTTTTCAAAATAGTTTTTTGGAGTTTTGAAGCCCGTTTCTTTAATATGTAATTTATCGTTATTCATTCTATTTATTATGACTCAAAAAAGTACATTAGGTTTAATTTTCAGTTAGGTATGCAGTTATTTTTTTTACGGCGATGTGGTAGGAACTCTTTAAAGCACCCACAGAAGTTTCCAGAATTTCTGAAAGTTCTTCATAGGTGGTTTCATCAAAGTACTTCATATTAAATACAAGTTGTTGTTTTTCAGGTAGGGTGCCAATTGCCCTTTGAAGTTTCAACTGAATTTCACTTCCTTCAAAATAGATATCAGTTTCGAGGTTTTTAATAGCAAGTTCTCTTTCTTTTTCTATGGAGTTATTATTTCGTTTTGCTTTTGCTTTTAAAAAGGTGATTGCCTCATTTGTTGCTATGCGATACATCCAGGAATACACTTTGCTTTCACCCTTAAAATTTTGAATATTTTGAAATACCTTAATATATGTATTTTGCAAAACATCATCAGCGTCATCATGATTGAGTACCATTTTTCTAATATGCCAGTACAAACGTTCTTTGTAAAGATGAAGCAATTCTTTAAATGCTTCATCTTTATCCTTAACAGATACAAGTTTTTTTAAAAGCTGTTCTTCTTGGGTCAATGCTTGATTTTTAAATTAGACTAAAAATACTCCAAAAAGTTTGATATGCATTCTCAAATTGAAGTGCATTTTTTTTGTATTTACATAAAAAATAATAGACGAATGACAAAATAATACGATAAAATGTAAAAAATATTTTTTTGTAAGAAAAAACTTAGTATCTTTATCACATCTTATGCGGTTATGTTTACTATTATATGCCCCAATTGTAATAGTTAACAAGTTTGGGAAAGGCAGGTCTTTAGAGACCTGCCTTTTATTTTATCACTATTTTTAACTTCTCTAAAACTGACAATTTTAAAGATTGTTAAATTTGTAGGAACAAGTATTTAAATTGAACGTAAAAAATCGATAAAAAGCAAAAAAACACGATAAAAAGTAAATTTTATTTGTTTATTTCATATAAGTGGTTTACATTTACATTGTATTTATATGATATTTACGCTGTTTTGCGCCCCAAATAAAGCAGTGTTAAAAAAGGAAGCGAACCTTTTGGTTCGCTTTTTTTATATCATAATTTAATCAAAGGATTGCATTTCAATAAGTCCAAAATAAACACCTTTGTTTGAGAGTAATTCCTGATGGGTTCCTTGCTCAACAATTTGACCTTTGGAGAGGACAACAATTTTATCGGCATTTTGAATGGTTGAGAGTCTGTGTGCAATGACGATAGAGGTTCTATTTTTCATCATTTTTTCGAGGGCATTTTGAACCAGCCGTTCGCTCTCGGTATCAAGTGCTGAGGTTGCCTCGTCAAGTATCATAATAGGAGGATTTTTTAAAACAGCCCTTGCAATGCTGAGTCTTTGTTTTTGACCTCCGCTTAATTTGTTGCCGCTGTCACCTATGTTTGTTTCCAGAAGATTTGGAAGGGTTTCTACAAATTCCCAGGCATTGGCGATTTTCAGGGCTTCGATAATTTCATCGTCTGTTGCAGTTTCTTTTCCAACTAAAAGATTTCCTTTAATAGTGTCATTAAACAAAATAGAATCCTGAGTAACCAGTCCCATCAAACCTCGCAGTGAATGAAGTTTTAAATCTCTAATGTCTGTACCGTCAATTTTAATAGTTCCTTCATTAACATCATAAAAGCGTGTAAGGAGATTGGCAATGGTGCTTTTTCCGCTACCGCTTTGTCCAACAAGGGCGATAGTTTGTCCTTTTTTTACCTGAAGCGAAAAGTGTTTTAAAACCCAGTCATCCTTATATTTAAAAGAAAGGTTTTCTATTGAAATTGATTCTTCAAAGCTGTTTTTTTCAAGCGCATTGGGTTTGTCCTTTATGTTATTTTCAGTTTCCAGAATTTCCAGGATGCGTTCTGCAGCTGCGTTTCCTTTTTTAACGCTGTAAGAGGCTTTTGAGATGGCTTTGGCGGGGGTGAGTATTTGGTAAGCCAATCCCATATATACAATAAATAGTGCCGGGTTGAGTGTTTCATCGATTAGAACCATACGCCCTCCATACCAAAGTAATACAGCAATCACTGTAATCCCCAGAAATTCACTTGCAGGAGAGGCCAGGTTCTGTCTGTTGAGCAATTTGTTTGAGAAGTGGTAAAATTTATCGGTAGAAGTTTTAAACTTTTTTGTAAAACTATTTTCGGCATTAAAGCCTTTGATGATTTTGAGTCCGCCCAGGGTTTCCTCTAATATCGAGAGGAAAAAGCCTTGTTCTTTTTGTACCCGGTCTGATTTTCGCTTGAGAGATTTTCCGATAAGGGAAATGATAAATCCGGAAACGGGTATAAAAATAAATACAAATAGAGTGAGCTCTAGACTTATAAGAAGCATCCCGCCAATGGTAAAAATGATTGTAAGGGGTTCTCTTACAATCAATTCTAAAATAGATAAAAAGGAGTGCTGAATTTCAAGAACGTCACTTGTGATTCTTGCGATGGTATCTCCTTTTCTTTTTTCAGAATAATGAGAGAGCGGCAATTCGACGGTTTTTTTATACATCGCATTGCGTAAATCTTTTAATACCCCGTTACGTAAAAAAGTGATGAAATACATAGCCAGGTAGTTGAAAATATTTTTCATAAAAAACATACTCACCACTAAAATCACCATAAAAATCAATACATCATCAACCCCTTCGTTTGATTTTTGAGTAACAAAATAGTTAAGTGAATCTTCTACATAATCAATGGCGTTGCTAAGTCCTGTCCATTCCGGCTTCACCTCTAGTGGCTCTGTATTTCCAAAAAGTACATTCATCATTGGGAAAAGAGAAAGCATCGAAAGCGTACTGAAAAGTGCGTAAAAAATATTGGCGATGATGTTTAAAACCGCATATTTTTTATAAGGAATCGCAAAGCGAAGAATTTTTTTGAAGTATTTCATTTACCGGTTGAGAATTAAATAACAATTCAAAGGTAGCTTTTTTGTTTAAATCCCAAATGACTTAACAATCCCATTGATTTTCTCTGTTAGTTTTTCAGAAACTTGATTCAAATCTTTTAAAGATTGTAATGGACTATTAACACTGATATAAAACTTGATTTTGGGTTCTGTACCACTGGGTCGTGCAGCAACTTTGGTGCCGTCTTGAGTGGTATAAATCAATACATTTGAAGCCGGAATATCAATTTCCTCTTCCTTATTGGAAATCAAATTAGTAGAAATTCCGTTTTGATAATCATCAACCTGAATCACTTTTGAACCGCTTATTTCAGTGAAAGGGTTTGCTCTCAAGTCAATCATCATTTGTTTGATTTCCTGACTTCCTTCTATGCCTTTTTTAATAAGTGAAACCAAATGCTCTTTATAATAACCGTGCGTGAGATATAGATGGTTTAGATAGTCTAAAAGGGTATTTCCATTTTCTTTTTGTTGTGCAGCCATTTCACAAGCGAGTAAGGTTGCTGTAACAGCATCTTTATCTCTAACAAAATCGCCCACCATATACCCAAAGCTTTCCTCGCCACCGCCAATAAATTGTTGGTCTGGGTTGTCTTTAATCATCTTTGCAATCCATTTGAAACCGGTGAGCCCTAATTTGCATTCTGAAAAGTAATGTTTTGCAATTTTATCCATCATTGGGGTAGAAACAATTGTTGAAGCAATAAAAGCATTGTCTTGTAGTGAATTGTTTTTTGAATGAAAGTTCAATAAAAAGTCGCTCATCAACACCATGGTTTGGTTTCCATTGAGCAGTCTCATTTTTCCTTGTTTATTTCTCACAGCAATACCCAAGCGGTCTCCATCAGGGTCAGTACCAATTACAATGTCTGCTTTTATTTTATTTGCTAAATCGATCGCCATTTTTAATGCTTCAGGCTCTTCAGGGTTTGGAGAGGCAACCGTGGGAAAATCGCCGTTGGGTTCAGCTTGTTCTTTTACAATATGAACGTTTGTATATCCTGCTTTTTGAAGTGCTTTTGGATTGAGCATAATGGAGCTGCCGTGAAGTGAGGTAAAAACAATCTTCAGGTTTTCCCTCGCTTGTTTTGAAGTACCAAAACTTCCATATCGAACTGATTTTTCCAGAAAGGCCTCGTCCACTTCCTGATCGATATAATGAATGAGATTTTCTTTCGCTGTAAAGCGAATGTCTTTAAATTCCAACTCACTAATTTCTTTGATAATTTCTGAATCCTGAGGTGGGACGAGTTGACCGCCATCGCTCCAATAGACTTTGTAACCGTTGTATTCCGGCGGGTTGTGGGAGGCGGTAAGTACTATGCCGGCGTGGCAATTTAAATGAGTAACAGCAAAGGAAAGCTCTGGTGTGGGTCGTAAATCTGAAAACAAAAAAACCTCAATATCGTTTGCTGAAAATACATCGGCAACAATTTTTGCGAGTTCTTTGCTGTTGTGACGGCAGTCATAAGCTATTGCAACTTTGTGTTGCTCTCCCGGTAACTGGGTTTTAATATAGTTTGAAATGCCTTGAGTGTTTTTACCCAGTGTGTATTTATTGATGCGGTTGTCACCCACGCCTACGATACCTCGCATACCTCCTGTTCCAAACTCAATGTTTTTATAAAAACTTTCTTCCAGTTCTTTGGGGTTGTAAGCTATTAATTCTTTGATTTGGAGTTGAGTTTTTTCATCAAAAGAGGGAGTGAGCCATTGATTGACTTTTTTGAGTATTTCGGGCTTTATATAGATCATTTTTAGGTACTAAAATTTGAATTGCAAAGGTAGTTAAACTTGGATAAAACAGGAAGAGAGTTTCAAGTTTCGGGTTTCAAGTTTCAAGTTTTTATTAAGTTTGGAATTTGGAATTCAATATTCATTATTCGATATTAATTTCCTCGCTTATTTTGTATGTTTCTTTGTGTTTGTTGGTTCTTAAAATTATTTCACCCAGAAAACCTGCAAGAAAAAGTTGAGAACCAATAATCATAGCGACCAGAGCAACATAAAATTGAGGTCTGTCTGTAAGTAAACGCCCATCCGGCTGAAGGAAGAGTTTGTCAATGCCCAGATAGACCGTCAACACAAAACCCACAAAAAGGATTAATGCACCCCAGGCGCCAAAGAGGTGCATGGGTTGCTTTCCAAAACGACTTAAAAACCAGATGGTTATTAAATCGAGAAAACCATTCATAAAGCGGTTAACGCCAAATTTTGTTGTGCCATACTTTCGGGCTTGGTGTTGAACTACTTTTTCGCCAATATTGGAATAACCGGCATTTTTTGCCAGTACCGGAATGTAGCGATGCATCT
>DAINOA010000020.1:14980-28046 GCA_036735625.1 Planktosalinus sp.
ATGTTTTTTACAACCTCTTTTTTATAAGCTTTTAAGCCACAATTAAAATCGTGGAGTTTTACACCGGAAGTTTTTCGCGCGGCAAAATTAAACAGTTTAGATGGCAAATTTTTTGATAGGGTATGGTCATAACGTTTTTTTTTCCAACCCGATACCAGATCGTGATTCTCATTTTTAATGAGGTAGTAAAGACCCGGTATTTCTTCGGGATTGTCTTGCAAATCGGCATCCATAGTGATAATAACATCACCACCCGCTTTTGCAAAGCCGGCGTGGAGAGCTTGCGACTTTCCATAATTGCGTAAAAACCGAATGCCCTTCACTTCGGGATTGTTTTGTGAAAGTGATGAAATCACATTCCAGGAACCATCTGTACTGCCATCATCTATAAAAATAACTTCATAAGAAAAACCATTGGATTGCATCACAGTTGCAATCCAATGGTAAAGTTCTTTGAGTGAATCCTTTTCGTTAAGAAGTGGAATAATGATGGAAAGGTTCATAAACTACATTTGGTTTGGATCTGTTCTTTTAAGAATAAGCCCCAAAACTAATGAAATAATAAAACCAAAAAAGAGACTTCCAATCAATGAAAAGGTTGACATCATAAAGGGGGTAGTAAATGATTTGGTAAAACCAAGTGCTTGTTCCATTTGTTCCTCGGTCATACCTTGACTTTGACTTGCCATTTGATCTCTAGCTTCATTTAATACACTATCAATATATTCAGGGTATATAAAAGTGTAATGAACATAAGAATACAAGGCACTAACAATTCCAGCGATTAAAGCAGTTGCCAACCCCACTTTTAATGCTTCCCCAAGACTTAAAAACCCTCCATTTCCATTTTTAAATGTTTTGATAGCGGTGAACAAAAGATAAATGGTTATGATAAAGCCTAAAGTACTTAACATCCAGTTTTGAGAGATGTTAGCCACATACATTACAACCAATAATAAAATGGATACAAGAGCTAATAATAGACCATAATTAGTTGCAATTTGTTTTAAAGAAGTTTTTTGATTTTCCATGATAAGTTATTTTAGTTTGGAAAGTTAGTACACAAATATAGAAAATCGTTACATATAAATCCCACGAAGGCGGGAATCTCATCATTAAAATTTTCAAATTCAACTTTTCTGAAACTTTTATTGTTAATATCAAAAATATACTTAAATTTGCAACCTCAAAAAGACAAAGAATTAAAGTTATATAAAATGAAACAAGGAATTCACCCGGAAAACTATAGATTAGTAGCCTTCAAAGACATGTCTAATGAAGATGTATTTTTAACCAAATCTACTGCAGACACCAAAGAAACCATTGAAGTAGATGGTGTTGAGTATCCTTTAGTCAAATTGGAAATCTCAAGAACTTCTCACCCTTACTATACCGGTAAATCTAAATTGGTTGATACTGCAGGACGTATTGACAAGTTCAAAAACAAATATTCTAAATTCAAGAAATAAATTATTTTATTTTGATAGATAAAAAAACTGCCTTTATTAAAGGCAGTTTTTTTTATGTCTGATTTTAGGGTTCTCTCACAGGCAGAATATCCTGAAATACAGTCTATTTACGTTTTAATACTTCAAGAGTTTTTTGAACAATTGATGTTGCATTGAGTCCATATTTTTCCATCAATTGCGCCGGAGTACCAGATTCGCCAAACGTGTCTTGTGTGGCAACAAACGCTTGTGGTGTTGGGTGGTTTTCTGCCAATACACGAGAAACACTTTCACCAAGACCTCCAAGATAGTTGTGTTCTTCTGCAGTGACAATACAGCCTGTTTTCTTGACACTTTTTAGAATTGCTTCTGCGTCTAGCGGTTTAATGGTGTGAATGTTTATGACTTCAGCACTGATTCCTTTTTCAAATAAAGTTTCTGCAGCTTGGATGGCCTCCCAAACCAGATGTCCGGTTGCAACAATGGTTACATCTGTTCCATCAATTATGTGCACTGCTTTTCCTATTTCAAAATTTTGATCTTCAGGAGTGAAATTGGCAACACTGGGTCTTCCAAAACGCAAATAAACAGGTCCATTATGCTCTGCAATTGCCAGGGTGGCGGCTTTGGTTTGGTTATAATCACAGGTATTGATTACAGTCATTCCCGGAAGCATTTTCATTAAGCCAATGTCTTCCAGTATTTGGTGAGTGGCACCATCTTCTCCAAGCGTAACACCGGCGTGAGAAGCGCAAATTTTTACATTTTTTCCGCTGTAAGCAATGCTTTGTCTTATTTGGTCATAAACCCTTCCGGTAGAGAAATTGGCAAAAGTTCCGGTAAACGGTATTTTTCCACCAATGGTCATTCCGGCGGCTATGCCCATCATGTTAGCTTCTGCAATTCCTATTTGAAAAAAGCGTTCAGGGTGATTTGCCTGAAATTCGTCCATTTTTAAGGAGCCGGTTAAATCTGCACAGAGCGCTACTACATTTGGGTTGGATTTGCCTAATTGGGTCATTCCAGCACCAAATCCGCTGCGGGTATCTTTATTTCCTGTGTTTGTGTATTTTTTCATATCGTGGTTTCGCTTAAAGCGAAAATCTTTAAAATGGTTTACTAATAATCGCCTAAAGTGACCGGGTTTTGAGCCAGTCCTTTTTCCAGTTGCTCGTCATTGGGAGCTTTTCCGTGCCAGGCGTGAGTGTGCATCATAAAATCAACACCATTACCCATTACGGTGTGGAGTAAAACACAGATGGGTTTACCTTTTCCGGTTTTTGATTTGGCTTCTTTCATTGTTTTAATAATGGCTTCCAGATTGTTACCTTCTTTAATAGTTAAAACATCCCATCCAAATGCTTCCATTTTTGACGTAAGGTTCCCCAAGGGCAATACGGTATCTGTGGCACCGTCAATTTGTTGTCCATTGTAATCAATTGTCACAATGAGATTATCCACTTTATTACCGGCGGCATACATAATTGCTTCCCAGTTTTGACCTTCCTGCAGTTCACCATCACCACAAAGTGTGTAAACAATTTTATTATCATTGTTGAGTTTTTTAGCAAGGGCTGCACCTATGGCAACAGAGATTCCCTGACCCAGAGATCCCGATGCAACTCTTACTCCGGGTAAACCTTCGTGGGTTGTTGGGTGCCCCTGAAGTCTTGAGTTAAGCAGTCTAAAGGTGTTTAATTCTTCCACAGGAAAATAACCGCTGCGGGCAAGAACGCTGTAAAAAACAGGCGAAATGTGACCGTTTGATAGAAAAAAGAGGTCTTCGTTTTTACCATCCATGTTGAAATTGGTATTGTGATCCATCAGCTCATTGTAGAGCGCTACAAAAAATTCAGCACAACCCAATGAACCGCCGGGATGACCTGAATTTACCTTGTGTACTTGTCTTAGAATGTCACGTCTTACTTGAATTACAAGTTTTTTCAGGTGATTGATATCTGTCATGTTAGGGAAGAGATTTTTAAGGCTCAAAAATAATGTTTTAAACGGCGTTTGCAAAGAAAATAAAAATGAGTTTTTAACGAATTGATTTGAATTGTTCATAAAGTTGAATTTATGACTATGTATTAAGATTAAAGTATAATGAATATTTGGACACATTTGAAGTTAACAAACAATAAACCCTAAATCGCAAAATTTCAACTTTGAACTTTGAACCAGAAACACCAAACCTATTCACTATCTTTGCCGCTAATTTGTTTTCTTTTTCATGAAGTTTGATTTAAAAGCCAAAGATCTAAACAGTCAGGCAAGAGCAGGAGTCATTACCACAGATCATGGTGTTATAGAAACACCCATCTTTATGCCCGTTGGTACTGTAGGGACTGTTAAAGGAGTTCATCAGCGAGAGCTCAAAAATGATATCAATCCTGATATTATTTTAGGAAACACCTACCATCTCTACTTAAGACCTCAAACAAAAATATTGGAGCAAGCAGGCGGTTTGCACAAGTTTATGAATTGGGATCGAAATATTTTAACAGACAGCGGTGGGTACCAGGTATATTCTCTTTCGGCCAACAGAAAAATTAAAGAAGAAGGTGTGAAATTTAAGTCTCACATTGATGGTAGTTATCATTTTTTTTCGCCGGAAAATGTCATGGAAATTCAACGCACCATCGGGGCAGATATCATTATGGCTTTTGATGAATGTACTCCTTACCCCTGTGATTACCGATATGCAAAACGCTCGATGCATATGACGCATCGCTGGCTGGACAGATGTATTTCACATCTTGAAAAAACCCCTTTGAAATATGACTATGAGCAGGCATTTTTTCCTATTGTTCAGGGAAGTACCTATAAAGATTTAAGACAACAATCTGCAGAGTATATTGCATCTGTGGATGCTGTAGGAAATGCTATTGGAGGTCTTTCTGTGGGTGAGCCCGCCGAAGAAATGTATGCCATGACCGAGGTTGTTACTGCTATTTTGCCTGAAGATAAACCACGTTATTTAATGGGAGTAGGAACACCTATAAATATTTTAGAGAATATAGCGTTAGGTATCGATATGTTTGATTGTGTGATGCCTACGCGAAATGCAAGAAACGGAACACTGTTTACTTCTCACGGAACGATCAACATTAAAAACAAAAAGTGGGAAAATGATTTTTCACCACTTGATGAAATGGGTATTACTTTTGTGGATACAGAATACAGCAAAGCCTATTTGAAGCACCTTTTTTCAGTGAATGAATTGTTGGGCAAACAAATTGCCACGATTCACAATTTAGGATTTTATCTTTGGTTGGTTCGGGAAGCAAGAAAGCATATATTAGCAGGAGATTTTGCAAGTTGGAAAAACACTCTGGTTAAGCAAATGGATAAACGTCTCTAAGGAATTTGTAGAAAGAAGCGTATTACTAATATTCAAATCTAGAAAAAAGTAAATGTTTACAATACTAGACAAGTATATTTTAAAAAAATATTTAGGAACATTTTTGATGTTACTTTTGTTATTTATTCCCATAGGTATTACCGTCAATCTCGCCGAAAAGATTGGAAAGATTTTAGAAAACCAAGTTCCTCTAATTGAAGTTTTGATTTATTACGGTCACTTTACTATCTATTTTGCAAATCTTTTGTTCCCTTTGTTTCTATTCCTTTCGGTGATTTGGTTTACTTCAAAAATGGCCAACAATACTGAAATAGTTGCAATGCTAAGCAGTGGAATTTCTTTTTACAGATTTTTGCTTCCATATTTTGTAGGGGCAACACTTGTGTGCATTGGAGCATTGATTTTAGGAATGTATCTTGCTCCGGCAGCAAGTAAAGGTTTTAACGAGTTTACTTATGATTATCTCAAAAAGGGAAAAGCTGACAGAGAAAGTGCAAATGTGTTTAGACAAATCAATGAGAATGATTTTATATATGTGAGTAATTTTAACCCCGCCAATAATACGGGTACATTTTTTACTTTGGAACATTTTGATGGAAATGAACTCAAGTACAAAATTTCAGCAAACAGAATTACATATAACGAATCTGATTCTACCTACACCTTATTCAATTATTCAAAACGAAACATTGGTAAAGAAACAGATGTCATTTCCTCTCAATCTAAGTTTGATACAATTTTCCCTTTTGAGCTTGAGGATTTAACGCCTGTTAATTATATTGCTGAAACCCTGAATTATTCAGAATTGAATACCTTTATTGAAAAAGAACGTTTGCGAGGGTCTTCAAATATAAACAGATATGAGGTGGTGCGTCAAAAAAAATGGAGCCTTCCTGTGAGTGCTTATATCTTGACCTTGATTGCTGTGGCAGTTTCCTCAAAAAAGCGAAGAGGAGGTATGGGTGTTAACTTAGCCATAGGTATTTTGATTGGGATGATTTTTGTGTTTTTTGATAAAGTTTTTGGCACCATGGCAGAGCAATCAGACTTTTCACCCTTTGTAGCAACCTGGTTTCCCAATATAGTTTTTGGTATTCTTGCAATTTACCTGCTCTATGGTGCAAAACGATAAATTACTCAATTACCTGCATCTTCATTTTATTGTTTTTATATGGGGGTTTACAGCCGTTCTCGGAGCACTTATAACTCTAGAAGCAACACCTCTTGTATGGTATCGAATGCTTATAGCATGTGGATTAATTTACATCTATGTTGTTTGGAAAAAAATCAAACTGAAATTTAAAGCACTCACATTATTGGGATTTTCTTTAGCCGGTCTCATAATTGCTTTACATTGGATTACTTTTTTTGCCGCAATAAAGGTTTCAAACGTTTCTGTTACACTTGCCGTATTATCAACCGGAGCTTTTTTTACCTCCTTGCTGGAACCTCTCTTTTACAACCGAAAAATAATCTGGTATGAAGTGCTTTTTGGTATTCTTGTTATCGTTGGTTTGTATATCATATTTGATGTAGAAACCCATTTTTATTTAGGAATGCTTCTAGCTTTGTGCTCCGCATTTTTAAGTGCTTTGTTTTCTGTTATCAATGGCAAGTTTGCTGTAAAATATCCGGCAACCTCTATCTCTTTTTGGGAATTACTTTTTGGGACACTTTGTATCACTGTTTTTCTATTTGCTTCACAAAGATTTGAACTTTCATTTTTTAAGATTTCAAAAGCAGACTGGTTATATCTGTTTATTTTGGCTTCGGCATGTACAGCTTATGCTTTTATCGCTTCTGTACACGTGATGAAGTGGATTAAGCCCTATACTGTAATGTTAACCATTAATATGGAACCAATTTATGGAATTATTTTAGCACTCATTATTCTGGGCGACACAGAACATATGAGTGCTCAATTTTACTATGGAGCATTCATAATTCTCGCAACGGTTATTCTCAACGGAATCATCAAAACACGAAAAAGGAGAAAAACCAAAACTATAATGGGTCGCTAATCAAACAAAGTTTTTATCTTTGTATTACCTTACTAAAACCAAAACCAATGGAATATCTTGATTTTGAACTCCCCATTAAAGAACTCAATGAACAATTGGAAAAATGTACTTTAATTGGTCAAGAAAGTGATGTTGACGTAACTGAAACCTGCAAGAAAATTGAAAAAAAGCTGGTTGAAACTAAAAAGGAAATTTATAAAAAATTGACCCCCTGGCAGCGAGTACAGCTTTCTAGGCATCCTGATAGACCTTATACTTTAGATTACATTAGAGCCATTTGTGGAGATACTTTTTTAGAGCTTCATGGAGACCGCGGGGTGAAAGATGACAAAGCCATGATTGGTGGTTTAGGTAAAATTGGAGACCAAAGCTTTATGTTCGTGGGTCAACAAAAAGGATACAACACAAAAACGCGTCAATATAGAAATTTTGGAATGGCAAACCCCGAAGGGTACAGAAAAGCACTTCGCCTTATGAAGTCTGCAGAAAAATTTGGAATTCCTGTAGTCACTATTATTGATACTCCCGGAGCTTATCCGGGTCTGGAAGCCGAAGAACGTGGTCAAGGAGAAGCCATCGCCCGAAATATCCTCGAAATGTCACGATTAAAAGTACCCATTATTGTCGTGATTGTGGGTGAAGGAGCAAGTGGAGGAGCGCTAGGAATAGGTGTGGGCGATACTATTTTGATGCTAGAAAACACCTGGTATTCTGTTATCTCACCTGAAAGTTGTTCGTCTATACTTTGGCGTAGCTGGGAATTTAAAGAACAAGCAGCAGATGCTCTTAAACTAACAGCTAACGATATGAAGAAGAATAAACTCATAGACGTAATCGTGAAAGAACCATTGGGAGGAGCTCATAGTGACAGAGAATCTACCTTCAAAACAGTGACCAAAGAAATTTTAAAGTCTTTTGACCAATTAAAAAACTTATCCCCAAAAGAACTTGTTGAAAAAAGAATGAATAAATATTTTGAGATGGGAGAGTATAAAGGCTAAGTATCACTACTTTCAAACTTTTACAAAAATCCGGTTCAAATGAATCGGATTTTTCTTTGGATATTAACAATATTTTTAAGTTATTAACAGTTAAATTGTTGATGACCTGTTAAGAGTTCTGAAATTAAATTAGAACAATTATCTTAACATTTTATTTACATTCGCATTATGGAAAAAGTACAACCTCACATAGAATATTCTTCAAGAAAATCCCAGGTGATTTCTTTGGAAAAAGGAAAGATACCGCCTCAAGCTGTTGATTTAGAAGAAGTTGTGCTTGGAGCTATGATGATTGATAAAAAAGGAGTTGATGAAATCATTGACCTCATTAATCCTGATGTATTTTACAGAGAGGCACATCAACACATCTTTTCAGCCATCTTTCAACTCTTTAAAACCGGTCAACCTATTGACTTATTAACCGTTGCTTCCCAATTGAAGAAAGATGGAAATTTGGAAATGGTTGGAGGTGAATTTTATTTGATTCAGCTCACCCAAAAAGTATCCTCTTCGGCACATATTGAGTTTCACGCCCGCATCATTTTACAGAAATTTATTCAGCGCAGCTTGATTAAAATTTCAAACGAGATTATAGAAGATTCCTATGATGAATCTACAGATGTTTTTGACCTGCTTGATACAGCAGAATCAAAACTCTATGAAATTACACAGGGAAACATAAAACGTTCTTCAGAAACGGCTCAAAATCTCGTTATTCAAGCCAAAAAGAAAATTGAGGAAATTGCCAATAAAAAAGGACTTTCAGGAGTTCCTTCCGGGTTTGATAAACTTGATAAACTCACCTCTGGATGGCAACCTAGTGATTTAGTGATAATTGCAGCACGCCCCGGTATGGGTAAAACAGCTTTGACCTTGTCGATGGCAAGAAATATTGCTGTTATGAACCAAATTCCTGTAGCTTTTTTCTCCCTGGAGATGTCCTCGTTACAACTTATCACACGATTGATATCTTCAGAAACCGGACTGAGTTCAGAAAAATTGCGTACCGGTCAATTGGCTAAACATGAGTGGGAACAACTTAACGTTAAAGTAAAAGACCTTGAAAAAGCACCTCTATTTATAGACGATACCCCTTCACTTTCTATTTTTGACTTGAGAGCAAAAGCAAGAAGACTGGCATCTCAACACGGGATAAAGATACTTTTTGTTGATTACCTGCAATTAATGACCACCGGCGGAAGCCAAAAAGGCGGAGGAAACAGAGAGCAGGAAATTTCAACCATTTCGCGCAATTTAAAAGCGCTGGCCAAAGAACTTGATATACCTGTAGTAGCACTTTCTCAGCTATCACGCGCCGTTGAAACACGCGGTGGAACCAAAAGACCCTTACTTTCTGACCTCAGAGAATCCGGAGCAATTGAGCAAGATGCCGATATCGTTTCATTTATTTATAGACCTGAATATTATAAAATGGATGAATGGGATGATGAGGATAAAACTCCCACTAAGGGTCAAGCTGAGTTTATTGTTGCCAAACACAGAAATGGTGGACTTGAGGATATTCGATTAAAATTTGTGGATCACCTTGGAAAATTTGAAAACCTGGAAACGTTTGATTCACCAATTGAGTTTCATTCCAGAATGAACAGTGCTGCAAATGATGATACATTCAAGCCTGATAATTTACCACCACTAAATCAAGCTTTTGGACCCGATAGTTTTGACGAACTTCCTCCCGAAGAGGATGATGGTATGCCGTTTTAGTTAAATTCTACTAAAGGATTACTGCCCATTTCAAAAACTTTTTTATCTTGCTAAGATGAAAAAAATCACACTTATTTTTATATTGCTTTTCAGCTTTCAAAGCTTTGCTTCATACATTCTTATTCCAATGGATGCTGAAAGCCAGCGTGAACATCTTAAAGCCTATGGTATTACCTATTGGGCACTTGAAAAACAACAAAAAGTACAATGGTTACTCAACTACAGAGGAGGATCCTTTTTAATGCCTGATGTTGAGGAAATAAGAAGAGAATGTCAAATAAGAGGTGTGAGTTTTGAGGTGCTTTCTACGGCACGTACAGAACAAATTCTTCAAGAAATTGAAAGCCCATCCAAAAATATGAATGCCGTTTTATTGGAAAAAGCCCCTCGCATAGCCGTTTATTCACCCAAAGGAAACTTGCCATGGGATGATGCCGTAACATTAGTTCTTTCCTATGCAGAAATACCCTATGATATTGTTTATGATGAAGAGGTACTTGATGACCAGCTCATTTTATATGACTGGCTGCACTTACATCACGAAGACTTTACAGGGCAGTATGGAAAATTTTACAGAGCTTACAGAAATGCGCCCTGGTACATTGAGGAAAAAAAGAAAGCAGAAAATCTAGCTGCCAAATTAGGCTACAACAAAGTATCTGAATCAAAGCTGGCTGTGGCACTAAAAATTAGAGATTATGTAGTGGGAGGAGGCTTTATGTTTGCCATGTGCAGCGCTACAGACTCCTTTGATATTGCTCTTGCTGCAGAAGGTGTTGATATTTGTGAGCCTATGTTTGACGGAGACCCCAGTGAACCCAATTATCAAAGTAAAATTGAATATGATAAAACCTTTGCTTTTACAGATTTTATATTGGAACGCGACCCGATGGTTTATGAGTTTAGCTCGATCGATATGACTACAAAGCGAAACATCAAAAAGGAGGTTGATTACTTTTCCCTCATGGATTACTCTGCAAAATGGGATCCTATACCCACTATGCTTGTTCAAAATCACACCTCATTAGTTAAAGGATTCTTTGGACAAACCACTTCATTTGATCCCGCCCAAATTAAATCAAACGTTTTGGTAATGGGTGAAAATAAAACAAACCGGGAAGCTAAATACATTCACGGTATTAAAGGAAAAGGGTTTTTCACCTTCTATGGGGGTCATGACCCTGAGGACTATCAACACAGGGTGGGGGATGCTCACACAGAATTAGCGTTACACCCTAACTCACCGGGATATCGTTTGATTTTAAACAATGTATTGTTTCCGGCGGCTGAAAAGAAAAAGCAAAAAACTTAATTCCAAAAATTGAAAAACAAGCAACCATTCCTCATTGCTGAAATCGCACAAGCCCACAACGGAAGCATTGATAAAGCCCACAACTATATTGAGGCTGTGGCAACCACAGGTGTGCACGCGATCAAATTTCAAACACACATTGCTGATGCTGAAAGCAGTATTCACGAGCCCTTCAGAATTAAAATGAATACCCAAGATAAAACTCGCTTTGATTACTGGAAGCGTATGGAGTTCAGTCTGTCCCAATGGAAAGAACTCAAAGCACATTGTGATAAGGTACATCTTGAATTTATGTCATCACCCTTCAGCAATGCCGCAGTTGATTTACTGGAGCAAGTGGGAGTGAAGCGTTATAAAGTAGGCTCTGGCGAGGTAACTAATTTTTTGTTGTTGCAAAAAATAGCCTTAACAAAAAAACCAATAATACTCTCTAGCGGAATGAGTTCCTTTGCTGAATTAGACAAAACCGTTTCGTTTTTAAATAAACATCAAGTGTCCTTTTCCATCCTTCAATGCACAACGAGTTATCCCACAACACCTGAAAACTATGGTCTCAATGTCATACAGGAATTGAAAGAGCGCTATAAAGTGCCGGTTGGATATTCAGACCATTCAGCTATAATTGAAACAGGAATTGCAGCCGTCTCACATGGAGCAGAAATTCTGGAATTTCACGTAAAGCTAAATAATCTTGAAACCGGTCCTGATGCTTCTTCATCTTTAACTATTGATGAAGCAAAAGATTTAGTTAAATCGATTGGGAGTGTTTCAAATGTAAAATACCCTTCTGTCAATAAAAATGTCAATTCACAATTTGTAGAATTAAAAAATATTTTTGAAAAATCACTTTCAGTTAATAAAAGCCTAAAAGCAGGAAGCATTCTAAAATTTGAAGACCTAGAAGCCAAAAAACCAAAAGGATATGGAATAAATGCCTCTCAATTTCAGGAAGTTTTAGGGAAACGTTTGCGTTGTGATAAAAACCAATGGGATTTCTTAACTTTGGAGGATATTCTATTTTAATTCCATTATGCTATCCAAGTTTCAGGCACACCTCGATACTCGTTTCTCATTTCTAAAAAATGAAAAATTACTGGTGGCGTGCAGCGGCGGATTGGATAGCGTTGTACTCACCCACTTGTTAGTAAAAAGTGGTTATGATGTTACTTTGGCTCATTGTAATTTTTCACTTCGTGGAAATGAAAGTGATACAGATTCTCAATTTGTACTAAAACTTGCAAAAAAACTGGAACTTCCTGTTTTTAAAGAAATTTTTGAAACGGAGCAGTTTGCAGATGAACACAGCTTAAGCATACAGATGGCTGCACGGACTCTCAGATATCAATGGTTTAAAGAACTATCACAGCAGTTAAAGATTAAATATATCCTTACAGGTCACCATCTGGATGACGATTTGGAAACTTTTTTAATCAATTTTTCAAGAGGAACCGGTCTCAAAGGTCTTACCGGTATTCCTGAAATAAATCAGAAAATAATCAGACCGCTACTAGCGTTTTCAAGAGAAGATATTTTGGCTTTCGCCGAAAGGCAAAAACTCAATTGGAGAGATGATAGCAGTAATTTTTCAAATAAATATTTGCGAAATGCCTTGCGGCTTAATATCATTCCGGAATGGAAAGACACCAGCCCAGATTTACTTCAAAGTTATAAAACAACTCGCGAGCACTTAAAAAACAGTGAGTTGTTAATTGAAGATTACATCGCGTTGATTTTTAGCTATGTCGTTGAATTGACCAATGAAGGCTATAAATTTTCAGTTTCTAAGTTGGAAAAACTTCCCAATGTAAAAGCACTTTTATATGAGCTTTTAACCCCTTTTGGTTTTACTGCCTGGGATGATATTTACCAATTGCTTAGTGCACAATCTGGCAAGCAGGTTGTTTCAAAAACACATATTCTTTTAAAAGATCGTGAATATTTAATTTTGGAGTCTATTTCTTCAGAAAACTCTCATACTTATTGTCAGGAGATTCAAATATCGAGTGATATTCTATCTATAGAAACGCCTGTCAAATTATCTTTTGAACGTGTTAAACAACTTAGGGAAGTTTCTAAAGAGGCTATTTTTGTAGATTATGATCTTTTAAAATTTCCCTTGAAACTAAGAAATTGGAGAGAAGCAGATGTATTTTACCCTTTTGGCATGACCGGAAAAAAGAAAATTAGCAAGTTTTTTA
>DAINOA010000021.1:0-1354 GCA_036735625.1 Planktosalinus sp.
GGCTTTAAGAGGTGCCAAAGACATCAATGACCCCATTGACGGAAGAATACTGACAGTTTCTTCCAATGGCGGAACACCGCAAAAAATCAATGTGGGCTATAAAGGAAAGTATGAAAACATCTCCTGGACAGGTGCCAACACCATACACTTTTTAGCAAGTGAGGGCACAAGTTCTGTTTTAGGAACTATTAAACCCGACGGAACAGGAAAGCAAGTCATCTTCAGGTCTGATGCACATCACATCACTTCGTTTTCCAGAGCTTCAAACGGAGCAATGTCATTTACGGCAAACTCACCTCAGCATCCCACTGAAGTATTTACCTTAGCCACAACCAGAAACGCAACACCTCAAAAAAGAACCGACAACAACCCGTGGTTAAGCGAGGTGCGACTTGGAAATCAAGAAGTAATTACATACAAAACCAGAGATGGGGCTTTTGATATTCAGGGAATATTAATGTATCCATTGAACTATCAGGCGGGAACTGCCGTACCCTTAATCACTGTAGTACACGGTGGCCCTGAAGCACATTATACCAACGGTTGGTTAACCGCATATTCCATCCCCGGACAAATGGCAACAGCAAAAGGTTATGCTGTTTTTTACCCAAATTACAGAGGAAGCACCGGTCGTGGAACTGAATTTACTTACAGCAGCCAAGGCGACCTTGCCGGAAAAGAATTTGACGACATCGTTGATGGAGTTGACTACCTGATTGCTCAAGGTATTGCCGATAAAAACCGTATTGGTGTAACCGGTGGTTCTTATGGGGGCTATGCTTCAGCATGGATGAGTACTTTCTATTCAGACAGATTCGCTGCAGCAGTCATGTTTGTGGGAATCAGCAACAACATCTCCAAATGGGGAACCAGTGATATTCCTGAAGAATTGTATTTGGTTCACTCCAGAAAAAGAATTTATGATAGTTGGCAATGGCAACTGGAGCGCAGCCCCATCTACTATGTGGATCGCTCTCAAACACCCATCCTTATTATGCACGGAGCAGATGACCCACGTGTACACCCTGCACAGTCGATGGAACTCTACCGTCATTTAAAGGTGCGTAAACCCGACTTACCCGTAAGATTAATCTATTATCCCGGTGAAGGACACGGCAACACCCGCTCTGGTTCTAAATATGACTACAACCTGAGAATGTTGCAGTGGTTTGATACTTATTTAATGTCAGGCAATGCTAAGGCACCAAAGCCAAGTTTGGATTTAACTGCGGGCAAATAATACAACCTAAATTAAACAAAAAATGGTCAGCAAAAGCTGACCATTTTTTGTTTGTCAGAATAACAAGATTTACAGAATCTTTTTACAGCCACCGCTGGAAATACAAAAGTGAAA
>DAINOA010000021.1:1454-27238 GCA_036735625.1 Planktosalinus sp.
GCTACCGCTTTCTCCTTTTTTTGTTCCATTTCGCTTAACAAAACTTCGTTTTGTATTCGAACAAGATTTACAGAATCTTTTTACAGCCACCGCTGGAAATACAAAAGTGAAAGCTACCGCTTTCTCCTTTTTTTGTTCCATTTCGCTTAACAAAACTTCGTTTTGTACGCTACAGGGAACAAAAAAAGTGATTTGCTTCTGCAAATCACTTTTGTGCTTGTCGGGATGACAAGATTTGAACTTGCGACCCCTCGCCCCCCAGACGAGTACGCTACCAGGCTGCGCCACATCCCGATTATTTTTGGACTGCAAATATATATTTTATGAAAACATTTGTAGCAATTTTATTTCCTTTTTTTTATCTTTTCAAAAAATTAAATATAACCACTATGAAAATGAAATTCTTAGCCCTTTTTCTCTCTGCTTTTTTTATTTCCTGCGCACAAGTAAAAAAAAATGACGTTGAAATAGTACCCACACAAACCTCTTATTCATTTGTAACCGTCTTTTCAGGAGTTTCTATTCCCTGGGCACTTACCTGGCTCCCTGATGGATCCATGCTGGTAGGAGATAAATCGGGTGATGTCACTCTTGTTAATGGAGACCAAACCACTTCCATCACAACCGGATTTGATGACCTATACCTCAGAGGTCAAGGAGGTTTACTTGATATTATAACACACCCCAACTATAATGAAAATGGATGGATATACATCACTTACTCCTCTTCTCAAGGTGAAGGAGACGGAGGAAACACCAAGCTCGTAAGAACCAAACTGGAGGGTTCAAGCTTTACAAATACTGAAGAACTCTATAAAGCAACTCCAAATACTTCAGCTGGTGTGCATTTTGGTTCCCGAATCGTTTTTGACAATGATGGCTATTTGTATTTCACAATAGGTGATCGCGGAAATCGGGATGAAAATCCGCAAGATATAACACGAGATGGCGGTAAAACATACCGCCTAAAAGAAGATGGAAGTATTCCAAGCGACAATCCGTTTGTAAATGAACCCGGTGCTAAAGCTGCTATTTATACTTATGGACACCGCAATCAACAAGGCATGGATATCCACCCTGAAACCGGAAAAATCTGGTCTCACGAGCACGGTCCAAAAGGTGGTGACGAAATCAATATCCATAAAAAAGGTGCCAACTATGGATGGCCCACTATAACTTATGGGGTAAATTACAGTGGAACTACCATCACTAATGAAACTGAAATACCCGGAATGGAACAACCTCTTTACTACTGGACACCCTCAATAGCACCCAGCGGAATGGCATTTGTAACCGGTAACAGGTACCCGGAGTGGGAAAATCAACTTTTGGTAGGATCACTAAAATTTCAATATCTTGAACTGGTAAAACTGGAAGGAGAAAAAATTATAGAAAGAAAAAAAATCGCTGAAAATATTGGAAGATTACGCACTGTAAAAATGGGCCCTGACGGGTTTGTTTATCTTGGAGTTGAAGGAAAAGGAATCGTTAAAATTGTACCTAATTCATGAGAAATCACATTTATTTAATTAGTCTAGCATTCTTAGGAACTTTATTCTTTTCCTGTCAATCAAATGAAAAACACAACTCAAAAAAATTTGAATATGTTGCCAGCGAAAGTATTCAGGAAAAAACAGATTTACAAAAAAGCATAGAACGTGGGCGTGAGGTCTATGATGGATTTTGTGTGCAATGTCACCTGCCAAACGGAAAAGGATCCAAAGGAATTTTTCCTCCGCTAGATGGAGCTGACTGGCTGAAAGAAAAAAGAAAAGAAAGCATTCACGCTGTTAAGTTTGGTCAAAGCGGAGAAATTGTTGTAAACGGGGTGATATATAACAATGTGATGCCCCCAATGGGACTCTCAGACAGGGAAGTGGCAGATGTTATGAATTATATTATGAACTCCTGGAGTAATACTCAAGATAAAAAGGTGACCGTTGGTGAAGTAAAAGCCATTACTAACTAAATTTTCTATTGAAAAACGCTCATAAATAATAGTACCTTTGCTAAAACAATTCTAAAATGTTAATAATAGGTATTGCCGGTGGTACCGGAAGCGGTAAAACAACCGTTGTAAATCAAATTATCAATGAACTACCAGCAGATGAGGTGGGCGTAATTTCACAGGACTCTTATTACAAAGACACCTCGCATTTACCTTTTGAAGAACGTAAAAAAATCAATTTTGACCATCCGCAGGCCATTGATTTTGATTTACTTGTGTCTCACTTAAAAGATTTGAAACAAGGAAAATCCATTGAGCAACCTGTCTATTCATTTGTGGAGCACAACAGAACCGGTAATACTATAACCACCATACAAAAACACGTAATGATAGTTGAAGGAATATTGATTCTCACCCATCCTGAAATTCGAAAAATGTTTGATATAAAAATTTATGTACACGCAGATAGTGATGAACGTCTCATTAGGCGATTAAAAAGAGATATTGCAGAAAGGGGACGTGATCTTGATGAAGTTTTAAGCCGCTACCAAACAACATTAAAACCCATGCATCAGCAGTTCATAGAGCCCACTAAAGAGTATGCAGACATCATTATTCCAACAAATCGATACAATACTGTAGCCGTTGATATAGTTAGAACAATTATCAATCAAAAACTCAAAGTATAACGTGAAATTTTCAAATCTTAAAAAAAACAAATGGTTCAAAAGACTGAGCAACAAATACTTTCTAATTTTGGTAGTATTTGCAGCCTGGATGTTTTACTTTGATACCAATTCCTTTTTTGTCCATCAAGAACTAAGTAACGAGATTAAAGAACTCGAAAACAATAAAGAGTACTTTCAAAAAGAAATTACAAATGATAAAGAATTTATAGAAAAACTAAAAGATGAAAATGAAATGGAAAAATTTGCTCGTGAAACATACTACCTTAAGAAAGAAAATGAAGAAATATTCATCATAGAACATCAGGACAGTCTAAAATAGAAAAGTAGAATTATTAAGCTCCATTATGAAAGGAAATGACACCTCAATATATTTTAAAGTTAAAGATCATAAATTTTTCTGTAATAAAGAATCCCTCATCCACAACAGTAGAAAATATAGATGTGTTTTTGAACAAAGTGAAATAACATACCTCTACACAGACTTCAGCTTTTACAATATAAAGTTTAATGAAGTAGATTGGAAAGCATCTATAAAATCAATTTGTTACCGTTTAGACAAAAATGGAAAAAAGACCGAAAAACTTTTTGAAATCAAAAACAAAGAAATTACTGTCTTAAAATCTGAAAACATTAAAACCCTATATGAAAGCTGGGGAACACAAAAACCGGGACACTTTTGGAAGGAAGGAAAATATACTTGGGAAATTCAAATCAATGACAAAACAGTTTCAGAAAAAAGTTTTACCATAAATAACTTTGGCCCTGTAAGCAACAACATCAATCCCTATTTTTACTTTGAAAATCTACAGTTTTACAAAGCATCTCTGGAAAAAAAAGAAAGTGGCAACTATGAGTATTTATACCAGATAAACCCAGATGATATTGAGTATCTGGGAATTGAGCTAAAAGTTTTGGTTAAACTTGATGTTGCTTTTGATTATGAGTTCTACATAGTTATCAATAATCAAAAAGGAGTTCCAAAAGCATTCTTCAATTATGTGGGCCACATTGAAGCAGGAAATAAATTTAAATCCTTTACTATCAGAAATACTTGGGGAAGCACCACAAAAGGAACGGCATACAAAAAAGGTACGTATCAAGTTTCTATTCTTTTTATGGAAAAGCTTTTTGCAAAAAGAAACATCGTTTTTGGTGATTTTGAAATACCTGAATCGCAACGAAATATTCTTGACCAAAGCCTCAAGCTTAATACAAATATCAATGCTCCTTCATCACCCTTAACGATTAAAACTCCTGAAGAAAACAAGGAAACTCTTGAAAATCAATTAAAAGAGCTCAATCGCCTCATTGGTCTTACCAAAGTAAAAAATACCATCAATGAAATCATCAAATACATTGATTATAACAAAGTAAGGGTAACACACGGCTTTAAAGATGATTCCATATCAGGTTTACACGCCGTTTTCAGCGGAAATCCCGGTACAGGAAAAACCACTGTTGTAAAACTTCTGGGAGGTATATACAAAAGCCTTGGAATGCTCTCAAAAGGGCACGTTCTAGAAGTTTCAAGAGCAGATTTAGTAGCAAATTTTATTGGCCAGACTGCTCCAAAAACAAAAGAAACCATTGAAAAAGCACGTGGCGGAATCCTCTTTATAGACGAAGCCTACTCCCTCGCTAGAAGAGCCGATGACAAACAGGATTTTGGAAATGAAGTGATTGAAATTCTGCTAAAGGAAATGTCTGATGGACCCGGCGATATCGCAATTATGGTCGCCGGCTACCCGGAAGAAATGAACACGTTTTTAGTCTCCAATCCGGGGTTGAGCTCGCGATTCAACAATCACTTCCACTTTGATGATTTCTTTCCCGAAGAACTTATGCAAATAGCTGAACTTGCCTGTAAGGAAGAGGAAGTAAGTCTAGATGAAAATGCGAAAGAAGAACTTAAAAAATACCTCACAAATAGCTACCGAAAAAGAGACAAAACCTTTGGAAATGCCAGAATGGTTTTTAATATCATTGATCGTGCAAAACGCAACAAAGCAATACGTTTAATGGAAGAAGGAGCTATTTTTAAACTTGATAAAGAGGAAATATCACTCATCAAAAAAGAAGACATCAAAGCGTTGGTAAGTAACGAACAAAAAGAGAAACTCAACCTCAATATTGACCAAGAAAAACTCAAACTTGCGCTCCTTGAACTGGATCAATTAGTGGGGCTTGACGAGTTAAAAAAAGAAATCAATGAGCTTATTATGCTCACAAAATATTACATAGAACAAGGCATCAACATCACCGGCAAATTTTCACTTCATTTCTCTCTGTCAGGTAATCCCGGCACCGGTAAAACAACCATAGCAAGGTTATTAGGAACACTTTTTAATGCATTGGGAATTTTGGAAAGAGGTCACGTGGTAGAGGTTGACCGGGGTAATCTTGTTGCAGGTTATGTGGGACAAACCGCTATTAAAACTAAAGAAGTAATTGAACGTGCAAAAGGAGGAGTGTTGTTTATCGATGAAGCCTATGCGCTCACTTCAAAGTCTGGCAACGACTTTGGTAATGAAGCCATAGAAACAATCCTTAAGGAAATGGAAGATAGTAGAAATACTTTTAGTGTAATTGTCGCGGGTTATCCCGATGAAATGGATACCTTCTTAAAATCAAACCCGGGGCTACTTTCAAGATTCAATAACCACTTTACGCTACCCGATTTTAAAGAAAATGAACTCGAAGAAATTCTCAATATATTTCTGGGAAATGAAAACTTCATCCTTACAAAAGAGGCAGAGGAAGCCATTCAATCAGTCATTGAAAATTCCAAAAGCCAAGCCGATAAGTATTTTGGAAATGCCCGTTTTGTAAGACAACTAAGTGATCAAATAATTAAGAATGCACACTTAAGACTCGCAAGGTTAACACCAGAGGAGCGTTTAAAAATTAATACAAATGAAATCCTTCTCGAGGATGTGGAACAACTCAAAAGCTATAACAGCTCAAAACAAAGAACAACTTTGGGTTTTAAATAAGCTAGCTGAAGGCAAGCCCACAAGGTACTCAAACTAAAGAGTCTTAAAAGAAAAATCTATACAGAACATCAGAGAATTAAACCCACTTAGTGGGATAAAAATTAAAACCGTTTACATTTGCAGTATAACAAATACATTATGGACAGCTCATTATTTGATGATTTTCCTCCCATTTCTTCTAAAGAATGGAAACAAAAAATCCAAGTCGATTTAAAAGGCGCAGACTACAATGAAAATCTCATCTGGAAATCACCGGAGGGAATCCACGTGAAACCATTTTACCACCGTGATGAATTTCAAGAGGGCTTTACTTCCATTCCCGGTCAGCCAGCAAGTTGGAAAATTGGGCAGTTTATTTTTATTGATGATGTTGAAATAGCAAACAAACTTGCACAGGATGCCTTGCTAAGAGGCGCCGAAGCTATTTATTTTACTGCCGAAAAAGAATTTGACATTGTTTCACTTCTTCAAAATATTTCTACTGAAAATCACATTTTTTATTTCGATCTGAAATTTCTTTCACCACATTTCAGTAAGAATTCCGCTTTCGCAAAAGCAACTATTTTCGTTTTAAACGACATCATCAACCACCACACCCAAGATGGAAATTGGCACAAAACCCTCAAAGAAGATTTCAGTAAACTTGAAAAAACAGTTACAAACACCAAAACAATTTCAGTAGATACAACAGCTTACCAAAATGCCGGCGCAACCATTTCCCAGCAACTAGCTTATGCCCTTGCACATTGTAATGAATATCTAATTGCATTTACCTCCAAACCGGAAATGATACAAAAGACCATTTTTAAAGTGGCTCAGGGAAGCAATTACTTTTTTGAAATCGCAAAAATAAGAGCCTTGCGTTTGTTGTATGCAACCTTAGCCAAAGAATACCAAGTGAATCAAGAGTGCCATATTGTAGCCTTGCCCTCAAAACGCAACAAAACACTTTATGATTATAATGTCAATATGCTGCGCACTACTACCGAATGTATGAGTGCAGTACTTGGCGGTGCAGACACCATCTGTAATCTACCTTATGACAGTTTGTACCATAAAAGCAATGAATTTGGTGAACGCATTTCCAGAAATCAGTTGCTTATTTTAAAACACGAAAGTTATTTTGATTCAGTTACCAATGCTTCAGACGGGACTTACTATATCGAAAGTTTAACCACACAACTCGCTGAAAAAGCACTTGAAATCTTCAAAGACATCGAGAAAGGCAGCGGATTCCTAAATCAGTTAAAAGAAGGAACCATACAGAAGAAAATCAAGGAAAGTGCTGCCAAAGAGCAAGATGCTTTTGATAAAGGCGAAAAAGTATTATTGGGTACAAACAAACACCCCAATAAAGAAGACCGGATGAAACATGATATGGAGCTCTACCCTTTCGTAAAAACAAAACCCAGAAAAACGCTTATCGAGCCCATTTTTGAAAAACGACTGGCTGAAAAACTCGAACAAGAACGATTGGACAATGAATAGAAAAAATATACAACATATAATAATCCAAAAAGCTGAAAATATCTTTCCCTCTTCAGAGAAGACATTGGATACCGCTGAAGGTTTTACAATAAAAAAATCCTATTCCAAAGAAGATATTGAACAACTGAAGCATCTCGATTTTGTTGCAGGTATCGCACCTCATTTGCGAGGTCCTTATTCGACGATGTTTGTTCAAAAGCCATGGACCATCCGTCAATATGCAGGATTTTCAACAGCAGAGGACAGTAATGCCTTCTACAGACGCAATCTCGCTGCCGGTCAAAAAGGACTCTCTGTCGCTTTTGACCTTGCCACACACCGCGGTTATGACAGCGACCATGAGCGAGTACAAGGAGATGTAGGGAAAGCCGGTGTCGCTATTGACAGTGTCGAAGATATGAAAATTCTCTTTGACCAGATTCCGCTGGATAAAATGAGTGTGTCAATGACGATGAATGGAGCCGTATTACCCATAATGGCTTTCTATATCGTCGCAGCTGAGGAACAAGGTGTCTCACCAGACCAACTCGCCGGAACCATACAAAACGACATCCTCAAGGAGTTTATGGTGCGTAATACTTACATTTACCCACCCACCCCGTCGATGAAAATTGTGTCTGATATTTTTGAATACACTTCCAAGAATATGCCCAAGTTCAATTCCATAAGTATCTCTGGCTACCATATGCAAGAGGCCGGTGCAACTTGCGATATTGAGTTGGCTTACACCTTAGCTGACGGGCTGGAATATCTAAGAACAGGTATCGCCGCCGGAATGGACATTGACAGCTTTGCACCTCGTTTGTCGTTCTTTTGGGCCATTGGCATGAACCATTTTATGGAAATAGCCAAAATGCGCGCTGCACGGATGCTTTGGGCAAAAATCGTCAAGCAATTCAATCCGAAAAACGAAAAATCCCTTGCCCTGCGTACCCACTGTCAAACCAGCGGATGGAGCTTAACTGAACAAGACCCGTTTAATAACGTGGCACGCACCTGTATTGAAGCTTCTGCAGCTGTTTTTGGCGGAACGCAATCCTTACATACCAATGCCCTAGATGAAGCCATCGCTTTGCCAACAGACTTTTCTGCACGTATCGCCAGAAATACCCAAATATTTTTACAACAAGAAACAGAAATCACCCGCACAGTAGATCCATGGGCAGGAAGTTATTATGTGGAAAACCTAACTAACGATATTGCCAACCGAGCCTGGGAGCTCATTCAGGAAGTGGAAGAATTGGGAGGCATGACTAAAGCCATTGAAGCAGGAATCCCAAAAATGCGCATTGAAGAAGCCGCAGCTAAAAAGCAGGCCCGCATTGACAGCAGCCAGGATATTATTGTGGGGGTCAACAAATTTCGCCTTGAGCAGGAAGACCCGCTTCAAATCCTGGATGTCGATAATCAAAAAGTGCGTTTATCACAAATTGAGCGATTAAACAAAATTAAATCTGAACGCAATTCTGAAAAAGTAAAAGCTGCTTTGACAAAATTGACGGAAGCAGCAAAAAAATCAATAGATTTGAAAAATAATTCAGAAACAGCTTCAAAAGATTCCCGCCTTCGCGGGAATTTACTAGCTTTAGCAGTGGAAGCTGCCAGAGAGAGGGCTACACTTGGAGAAATAAGTGATGCGCTTGAAACAGAATTTGGCAGATACAAAGCACAAATAAAATCCTTTAGTGGCGTGTATAGCAGAGAAGTAAAACAAGATCCCTCCTTTGAAAAAGCAAGGAAAATGGCCAATGAGTTTGCCATACTGGAAGGCCGTCGTCCGCGTATTATGATTGCTAAAATGGGTCAGGACGGTCACGACCGCGGGGCCAAAGTAGTGGCAACCGGCTATGCTGATGTGGGTTTTGATGTGGACATTGGACCCTTATTTCAAACACCCAAAGAAGCTGCTAAACAAGCCGTTGAAAACGACGTGCATATACTGGGTATTTCATCCCTGGCTGCCGGGCACAAAACATTGGTCCCTCAAGTGATTGAAGAACTAAGGAATTATGGTCGTGAAGATATCATGCTGATTGTGGGTGGTGTAATACCTCAACAAGATTACCAATACCTTTTTGATGCAGGAGCAGTTGCCGTATATGGCCCGGGAACCAAAATAAGTGATGCAGCAATTGAGATGCTGCAGATTTTGATGGATTCTGTTCAGTAGTATAGAAACCTTTTAGGGCTTTCCTTAAAGCTTTTTGGTACTAAAAGTTTTGGCTTTGCAATGTTTTAGTTATACAATGTTAAGTTCTAAATGTATTGGACCTTTTAACTAAAGTATTATACTTAATTTTATCTTATGGAAATTAAATTTCAAACCAAAGAAGAAAGTAAAAAGCAACAACTTAAAGAGTTTTTAAAACTTTCGGGGGGCGAGCGGGTATGGCGTTTTTTTTCTTTATGTGCTCAAATAAATCGATTTCCAACTAAAAGTAAAATTGAGAAAACAGATAATTTTGTTATTTACATCGACCTCAACAAAACAAACCTTTCAAACAATAAATTATAAATTTTAAAACTTTATGTTTCACAACCAAAAAATGCTTCGCGACAACGCTCTAATAGGAAAAACCATTGTAGTAACCGGTGGTGGCAGCGGACTCGGTAAGTCCATGGCCACTTACTTTCTTGAACTGGGTGCCAATGTCGTAATTACTTCCAGAAATCTCAAAAAACTTCAAAATACAGCTATGGAAATGGAAGACGCTACCGGTGGCAAAGTTCTTTCGGTCGCATGTGATGTTAGGAATTATGACGAAGTAGAAGCGATGGTTAAATCATCTGTTGAAGAGTTTGGTCAGGTGGATGTGTTGCTCAACAACGCAGCGGGAAATTTTATTTCGCCCACAGAGCGCCTTTCAGCCAATGCTTTTGATACCATCATCGATATTGTTTTAAAAGGAAGTAAAAACTGCACGCTGGCCTTTGGCAAACACTGGATTGATAAAAAGGAAACCAATAAAACCGTGGTAAATATTGTAACTACCTATGCGTGGACAGGTTCGGCATTTGTCGTTCCCAGTGCGACTGCAAAAGCAGGTGTATTGGCAATGACGCGCTCTCTCGCCGTGGAATGGGCAAAATATGGTATTCGTCACCACGCGATTGCTCCCGGACCTTTCCCAACCAAAGGTGCCTGGGACAGATTATTACCGGGTGATTTAAAAGAAAAATTTGATCTGGCTAAAAAAGTCCCACTCAAACGTGTGGGTGACCACCAAGAATTGGCCAATCTTGCGGCTTATTTGGTCTCCGATTTTGCACAATATCTAAACGGCGAAGTTATTACCATTGACGGTGGTGAGTGGCTTAAAGGTGCCGGCCAATTCAATCTTTTGGAAATGGTCACACCCGAAATGTGGGATATGTTGGAAATGATGATCAAAGCAAATAAAAAGTAAGTAGTAATTTAATTTTATTTTTTCAGCTTGACGCGCCATTCAAATTCACTAGTGGAAACCACTTCACCACCCTTATCCTTTCCAATGGAAGTCATCCAAAAAGTGACACCCTCGCCTGTGCGAATCGTTTCCTCAATCGAAGAAACTACCTTTTCACCATCAGTGCAGGTAAAGGAGATTTTACCTGTAGCTTTTCTGATATAATTTCCTTTTTGATTAGCGACCAGCATAGATATTTTTTGATTGCTTTCTTTTATGTGCATCATCACAAGTGCCCCGGTACTTAATTCGGCAGCCATAGCCTGAACGGCAAAATACATCGAATTAAACGGATTCTGATTGATCCAGCGATGTGTCACTACAGTGACACACTGGTTTATTTCAAGTTGTTTTACCCTAACTCCGCAAAAAAATGCAGCAGGTAATTTGAAAAACAGAAAACTATTTATTTTTTGAGGTGTAATCTTCATGGTATGGCTAATTTACTCTATTTCCGTAATATTTGTATCAAAAACCACTAATTCTAATTTGTTAAATTTATGTTAATATTTGGTACTATGTTTTGCACAATACCATCTTTTGTATATATATTTGCATAGTAATCTAATGGGTATTGTATTTTAGTAAAAACCGACAAGGATTCATTCATCAAAAATCAACGTCATCGAGAAATAGTCAAAATGACATTAAAATCAATCAAAAAATGGGCACACTAGTAAGTATTTTGTTGGCTTTAGTAATGGAGATTTTAGCTCCTACTTCACTTAGTTCTTCAGAAGTAAAAGAAAGTATCAATCGCATAGAGGTTGAAGAAGTTATACTTTATTTTGAAGAATTGCCAACTGTAACATCAATTTATTTTGAAGAATTGCCAACTGTAACATCAATTAAAAATTGTTAACATGAACATTGAAAACACAAAAGCACAAATGCGCAAAGGTGTACTTGAGTACTGTATCCTTTCCATTTTAAAGGATGGCGAAGCATACACCTCAGACCTACTTGAGACCTTAAAAGATGCAAAAATGCTGGTCGTTGAAGGCACAGTATATCCCCTACTCACGCGGTTAAAAAACGCAGGTTTATTAAGCTATCGATGGGAAGAATCCAGTAGTGGACCCCCAAGAAAATATTATGAACTCACTGAAACAGGTAAACTATTTTTAAATGAATTAGACGGCACCTGGGACGAACTTAAACTAGCCGTATCAAAAGTAACACGCCAAAACAAAAAATCATGAACAAAACAGTAAACATAAATTTAGCCGGAACATTTTTCCATATTGATGAAGATGCTTTCGCAAAACTAAATCGTTATCTAGATGCCATCAAACGTTCATTTTCAGACCCACAGGGTCGAGATGAAATTATCAGGGATATTGAAGCACGCATCGCCGAGTTGTTTTCTGAAAAACTGGACACAAACAAGCAGGTAATCACACTAAAAGAACTCGATGAGGTTATTGCTGTAATGGGTCAACCTGAAGACTATGCAATAGATGAAGAAATATTTTCCAACTCAACAAATACCGGAAGCTCTGAGCAACAGAACGCAAAAGGCTATAAAAAACTCTTCAGGGATCCTGACAATAAATATATTGGAGGGGTTTCATCAGGACTGGCACATTACATTGGGCTAGACGCTATTTGGATTAGGCTTATTTGGATTTTATTAACCATCTTCTCAAGCGGTACTTTTATTTTAATCTATATTATTTTCTGGATTTTGGTTCCAGAAGCAGTTACTACAGCAGATAAATTAACAATGCGAGGAGAACCGGTTAATATTTCCAATATTGAAAGAAAATTCAAAGAAACCTATGACAATGTTGCAGATAAAGTCAAAAATGCCGATTATGATGCTTACGGAAAAAAAATCAAAACAGGTTCTGAATCCTTTTTTGATTCTATTGGAAAGATTCTTTTAACCCTGGTCACAATTTTCGTAAAGTTCATAGGAGTTCTTATAATCATAGTAGCAGCAACCACGCTAATTGTATTATTTATTGGTTTGTTTATCACAGGAATTTCCGGTTATTTTGGAAGCTGGTATGCAGAAGCATTACATATAGTAAATGACACATTAGTTCCAATCTGGTTATTGTCTGTTTTGATTTTCTTTGCTATTGCTATTCCATTTTTCTTTCTTTTTATTCTTGGATTGAAAATATTGGTTGACAATTTAAAATCAATAGGTAAACCTTTAAAACTCACATTACTCGGCTTATGGTTAATTGCCGTTTTTAGTTTAATAAGCATTGGAGTCATACAAGCCGTCGAAAGATCTAATGAAGGCAGTGTCATTCAAACAGATGAAATTAATATCAAAAGTGGAGACACTCTTTATTTGAGAATGAATGGAAATCCACACTTTGAGAAAGATGTAGTTAAGAGCAGTGGATTTTCACTCAAATACAATGAAAATGATGAGCAAGTAATTTATTCAAATAACCTAAGACTTATTGTAAGATCAACAAAAGATTCTTTAGCCTCCTTGATGGTGAATAAAAAAGCAAATGGCCGGGATTATATCGAAGCTAAAAACAGAGCTGATGCCATTTTGCACAACTATTCTTTTGACACAAACAATCTGATAATTGATGGATATTTTATATCATCTATTGAAGAAAAATACCGTGAGCAGGAAATAGAAATAACCTTATATTTACCCGTTGGAAGTTATCTTTTTGCTGACAACAACACATACAGTTATCACAGAAATTCATCAAGATATCGGGATATTCTTCTCAATGGGCAGGAATCCAAATACCTGGAAATTCAAGATGGCAAAACATATTGTAATGATTGTCCTGAAAAAAATTCATCTTCCTATTCTAATAACAATTCCGATGTAGAATATCACGTTATAGATTGGGATGATGAAAACTGGCAAGAAACCTGGAAAGAAGGAAACAGAATAAAAATTGATAGAGACGGGATTGACATTAATATCACAGATGAACGAGATTCTGTAAGAGTAAAATTGGATAAAAAAGGAATTAAAGTTAAATCAAATTAAAAAAACCTATGAAATTTTTAAAAGTAACATTTTTAGTTTTTGTTTTTATAATTGCAAGTGGTTGTGAATTTAATTTACCAATTGGAACGGTTGAAGGTAATGGAAATGTAATCAAAGATGACAGAATTTTTTCAGAAAAAATTAACGCTATAAAAATTAGTAATGGACTTGAACTTTTTTTGATTGAATCACACTTACAAGTAGTTTCAGTCGAGGCAGACGAAAACCTTCAAGAACACATTATAACTGAACTTATAGATGGGACACTTTATATAAAAACAAACAAAAATATTAAGAACGCAAAATCCAAAAAAGTGACCATTGCATTTGTTGAATTAGAGGGGTTACAAGCAAGTAGTGGTGCTACAGTAAAAGGTTTGTCAAATATGTTATCAAATAACTTATACCTCAAAGCAAGTAGTGGTTCACAAATGAATCTTAGTATTATGGCTAAAGACCTCATTGTTGAATCTAGCAGTGGGTCAATAATCAATTTAAGAGGACAAGCAAGAAAATTTAACTCAAAAGCCTCCAGCGGAAGTTCAATAAATGCATCAGATTTAGAGGCCATCTATTGCACATCTAAAGCTTCAAGTGGCTCTGAAATAATTTTAAATATAAAGGGAACACTCGATGCAAAAGCATCTAGTGGGGGTAGTATTAAATATTATGGTGAACCCGAGGTGGTCAATCAAAACAAATCCTCCTCTGGTAGTGTAAGGAAAATATGATAAAAAAAAGGGTTAATTCATTGTAAATGTCTTTTGGTTTAATTGGCGGCAATACCAAACTCAAACCGTTCATTGCTATTGATGTTTTTTATCGAGATACTAACCACTTTTCCTTTTACGTTTGTAAGCGTAAAGGGCACCTGCTCTAATGCATTTTCCTCATCTATTATATAATGTATGAGGTTTTCTGTTTGTCCATTTGTGGCGTGTGAGCAAATAACAATCTCGGTGCCCTGAAGTAGGTTTGGGTTTGTAAAAATGATTTCAATAGTTTCTTTTGAAATCAAGGAGGTTACATAAATGCGTCTGTCTCCCATTTTTAATTTTGCACTCTGTTGTTTTCCGTTGAGAAAAAGGAGTTTTGGTGCATCTTTTTTTAAACTTGACAACCCAATCGAACCTAATGAACTTTTCAATTCATTAAAATCATCTACAATGGCATCTGGATTGGTGAGTGCTTGTTCCAAATTGGCTTTTTCTAACAAGGAATTAATCATGCTAAGTTCCTTGCTACATTCCTGTGCATTTGAAAAACTATAAAAGCCAATAAATAAGAGTGTGAATAATCGTGTCTTCATGAGTTAATGATTTTATTTATTGCTAAATTACTTTAGCTTAACAAACTCATTATCAAAGAAATCAATTAGAATTAAAAATATAGGAATTCATAGAGGGTGCAGTACTACAAAAAAAATATCAGTCAGGTCTGGCTTTTTTGTGTAATGCTTTTTCAAAGGTTTCGCGCTGTGGTGATGGGTAAATCATGACTTGTTTGGTATCACCTTTGGATAGTATCGAAATAATTGACGTCATCATTTCTCGCTTGTTTGCGTGATGCTTTTCGTCTTCAATCATTTCAAATGCAAGTTGTTTGAGTAATTCGAAATCTGATAAGGAAATTTTAACCTGTTTATCAATTCCACCACTATAGGTTCCTGACGAACTTTCTATGTGTTGGATTGCTTTATAAACAATTTCAGTTTTGGATATGATAAAGCGATTGTTATTTTGATCTGTGTAGTAAATCATGTCAGGTTGTTTTAGTGAAGCACAGCCGGTAACCAGTATTAAAAAGAAAAGTAAAACAGAAAGTGCTTTCATTTTTATAGATATATAACTCCCCTAAAGTTATAAAACTTTAGAGGAGTTTATCTTGAGAATCCCCAATTTCTCAAGTAAAATTATTTATAGCAACCTTCAAAAAAATAGGTTCGATTCTTCTTTGTAATTATAAAGGGTCTAGCAATTACCTTTCCTTTAGTGTCAGCTATTTTAAGCTGAACAAAGATTTCGTTATTAGATTCTTTCAGTTGGCTTGAATATTCTATTTTTAATTGATGTCCGCTTTTATAAGTATGCAAAACAGTATTCTTTTTTGCATTAGTAAATTTTTCCTTGATGGCTTTATTGGCATTTTTACTGTCAAAATATTGAGGTCTTACTTTTGGATTTACCCAACACTTTTTTTCGTTCAATTGATTTAATCGATTTTCTTCTGCTGCACTGGGTAGAATTAAGGATTGACCGGTATCACACATCGTGTATTGTGGTGTATTTTCACCATAACCACAAGGAATAATGCCTGAAAGCCACTGACCTGTATAACAATAAACCTGCTCTGCATAGCTTTGCTCACTGCAGGGGTCGCCTTGCGATATTTTGCCTATGGCATCTGCTGCTGCAGTAAATCCATCAGTTGTTGCAGGTTCCGGCACTTCTCCCTCATCAGGAAGTCCGGGCTCTTCTGTTTGAGAGTATCCGGTAATACAAATTGAAATGAATAATAAGAACAAAATGGATTTTAGATTTGTTTTCATAAGATTTATTTTTAGTTAATGTATTTCTTTTTCAAATTTAAACTGAGTACTTCAATTTCATGTCAAAGAATTCCCTTAAGAAATTAAACTGTATGAATTCATAGATAATTGCTTTCCGTTTTTATGACCAATATCATAGGTCGCTATACCTGCTCATTTTACCTTTGTGAAACAATAACAAGAGGATGCAAGAACTCATTCAAAAATACAATGTACCCGGGCCACGATACACCAGTTACCCCACTGTTCCCTATTGGGATACTGATGCTTTTACCGGTATAGACTGGGAAATCAGCTTAAAAAAACAGTTTGATATTTACAATACTTCAGAAGGGATTAGTCTATATATTCACCTTCCTTTTTGTGAAAGTTTGTGCACTTTTTGCGGTTGTCACAAACGCATTACCAAAAGACACGAAGTGGAAGAGTCTTACATCAATGCACTTTTAAAAGAATGGCAACTCTACAAAGAATTGCTCATAGAAAAACCCGTCATCAAAGAAATACATCTGGGTGGCGGAACACCCACATTTTTCAGTCCGGAGAACTTAACCAGATTGATGAAGGGAATACTTGAAAACACGTTGATTGATAAATCCCACAACTTTAGTTTTGAAGGACATCCAAATAACACAACCAAAGAACATTTACAAGCTTTATTTGATGTGGGATTCAGGCGTGTGAGTTTTGGGGTGCAAGATTATAATATGGCGGTACAAATAGCCATACACCGCGTTCAGCCTTTTGAAAATGTAAAAAAAGTCACAGAATGGGCACGGGAAATAGGTTACACCTCCGTGGGCCACGACCTCATATTCGGACTGCCTTTTCAAACCCTGGAGCATGTGAAATACACCATCAAAAAAACCGAGAAACTCCAACCGGATCGCATCGCTTTTTATAGTTATGCACACGTACCGTGGATTAAAGGAAATGGTCAGCGGGGGTTTAGTGAAGAGAACCTTCCCACAGCCCGGTTAAAAAGAACTCAGTATGAAACAGGCAAACAATTGCTTGAAAGTTTAGGGTATATGGAAATCGGTATGGACCACTTTGCGCTACCTGATGACGAATTGTGTCTGGCAATGAAAAACAAAACCTTGCACCGCAATTTTATGGGATATACAACCACCCAAAGCAAAATTATGATAGGACTTGGAGCTTCCTCCATAAGTGACAGCTGGACGGCCTTTGCACAAAATGAGAAAAATATTGAAACCTATTACACGCTTCTGGAACAAGATAAAATTCCTGTATATAGAGGGCATTTATTGTCTGAAAAAGATCAAATCATCAGAAAACACATTCTCAATTTGATGTGCAATCTTCAAACAAAATGGACTGTAACAGAAGAAAAAAGTATCAATTTTTCAGAAATTAAAGAAAACCTCAGTGAAATTGAAAAAGATGGATTGATATATATAAACACAAATGCTATAAATATACTTGAAAAAGGAAGACCCTTTGTCAGAAATGTTTGTATGGCTTTTGATATTTTATTACAAGAAAAACAACCGGAAACCCGTTTGTTTTCAATGACTGTTTAACATTTAAAAACAAAAACTATGAAAAAAATTATTGTTCCCATAGACTTTTCAGACCACTCTGAATATGCACTTAAAGTGGCTGCCGGAATCGCTAAAAAAAATAAATCAGAACTTTTTTTACTCCATATGCTTGACATTTCAGAACAAATGATAAGCATTACCGAAGCTACTAAAAGACGCGAATTAATGTTTTTTATGCAGTTAGCTACAAAACGTTTTGAAGAATTTGTGCAACGCGATTATATGAAAGACATAAAAAGCACACCAATTATAAAACACTTTAAAGTTTTTGAAGAAATAGATAATGTAGCCAAAGAGGTGAAAGCAGACCTAATAGTGATGGGTTCACAAGGTGCAAGCGGAGTGAAAGGCTATTTCGTGGGCTCAAATACAGAAAAGGTAGTGCGCACTTCAGACATACCTGTACTGGTTGTAAAATCTAAAACAAAAGAGTTTCACCCAAAAACCATTGTTTTTGCATCCAACTTTGACATTGAAAACCTAAAAGCTTTCAAAACTATAAAGAAATTTGCCGATAGTTATAAAGCAACTTTAAAAATGGTTTATGTAAATACACCCAATGTAAATTTTAAAAATACACTTGAGATAAGAGAGCAAATGAGATTGTTTCTGAATAAAACAAACACCTCAAATAACTCTGAAAATATCTTAATTTTTAATGATTACTCTGTTCCTGATGGTATCATAAACGCAGCTGAAATGGTTCAGGCAGATATGATTGCCATACCCACACACGGTAGAAAAGGCATCAACAAATTGCTGGCGGGAAGTGTTGGTGAAGATTTGGCAAATACTTCTCAAATTCCGGTGTTGACAGTGAAAATTTAATTCCAATTTTAATATCTAAAAGCCGGATAAAGTTTCCGGCTTTTTTATTGTTTTAAAATCTTGATTGTTTTTTGGCTTTCGCCGAAAGCTGCTTCCATTTCAAGAAAATAAAGACCCCTTTTTATTTCAGAAAAGTTTAAAGTTGTCCTTTCAATATCTTCTATTTTTTCCTCAAATACCATAATTCCCCGTAAATCAAACAGCTTAACCTGAACGGGAAACTCTTTGATTCCGTCAATTTTTAATCCTTCAGAAACGGGATTTGGAAAAACAGTTATAGATTCAAAAGCATTCTCATTCAACGAAAGGGGATCATTAAAATAAGCACACAACACAGCAAACAAGGCTTCTTCAACCGTATAGTAAGAACTTGTATTTCCAAATTGATACCCCAAAAAACTGCCATTGGTTAAAAAGGAAAAAGCTACTTCTCCCTCTTCAGAAAAATAGGCGTCACTAATTAAGCCATATGCTTCACCGGGATGCCCCATAAAAGTGCCCCATTCAGAATTGAGGCAAATCTGATCATCTTCAGATAAATTGGCGTGATGTACCCCCAGGCCCCAGCGGTTAAACAAGTCAAAATAATTATCTCCGTTGCTTCCGTTAAAATCCCATTGTATGGATTTCATTTCTTGTAAAGTTTGTTGAGAAAGAATTCCGGGATGAGAAGTGCCGTTACTTTTTATAAATTGCAATAAAGTGCCCAATTCGTTTGCAGAAGCCCGTAAACCCCCTTGCGGTGAAAAAAACAAACCATTAGTACCCAAAACCAATGAAGGTAAATTGGAAGGCGGTGAAGGCATCACACCCTGGTAATTATCAAACTGCGGATTCCACCCGCCCTGATTGCGGTACAAAACGGCTATATCATTTATATCATTAATATCCTGAATATTATAGCTTCCGGTAATACCCATGGGGCTGAGTATTTCATTTTTCATGTACACATCAAAACGCTCATTGCTAATGGCTTCAATCAATGTTGCAATGACTCCATAATTAAGGTTACTGTATGCAAAATAAGTGCCCGGTGTCTCTGTGCGGTACATATTGGGTGTGAAAAATGTACCTCCCGGACTGAGCAACCCTTCCAGACTGGGAATGGGATTCTGGGAAAAAGTGGCGTTTAAAAAACCGTTATAACCGGAGCCATCTTGAATGCTTGATGTGTGAGACAGCAACATTCTAAAAGTGATATCAGTCCCAGGAAAAGAGGGATTTGTAATGGGAAAACTCAAATAATCATTTATAGGGTCGTCAAGATTAAATAGTCCTTCGTCATAGAGCTTTAATAGCCCAAGCGCAGTAACCGATTTTGAAATAGAAGCAATGCGGTATTTTGTCTGATTGTCTATTTCAAGGTTTCGGTCCAAATCTTTTAAACCAAAATGAAACGATTGCTCAATCCCATTTTTTTCCACCCAAACAGACATTCCCATCAGCTGAAAATCTGTAAATACCTGTTCAATGTTTTCTTCAAGAGTCTGTGAATACAATGGGTTCAATACAACAAACAAAAATAAAAAATGAAACCCACGCAGTTTTAGCAAAGGAAAATACCAAACAAATTTGTTCATAGAAAATCGTGTATAAAAAGAATTCTCAATATATTAAAAAAAACTGAAGAAATGAGTTTCATTGATTTATTGAATTGAAAAATGAGATTTTGGAACAAATAAAGTATCTTTGAAAGAGTATTCGAAACTTTCTTAAAGATTTTCATGACTCTAACAGCTTGACTCTAAATTCATTGTTCCATTTATAAACGAAACAGATGAAACGAAAATTAGGTGATATCATCCTGCAAATCATTCCCGTTATGATTGGGGTGTATTTGGGTTTTGTTATTTCAAACTGGCAGGACAGTCAGAAAAGAAGTGCCCAATCACAAATCTTGGTTGACAATATCAGTTTAGAAATTGAAACAAATAAACGCATCATTGAAAGTGTTATTGAATATCATAAAATGCTAAGAGACAGCAGCCGGTACTATGCTAATGCAGAAATCATTAACAAAATGCCAACTTTTTTTCAAGGAACAAGAACCCAGCAATTATTGAGCAGCGCCTACAATACCGGTATTCAAACCGGAGTCATAAACGAACTTCCATTAAACAAAATTCAGTTATTAAACAATGTATATAACTATCAGGATTTTTGTAATGAGTATGCTAAAATGTTGATGAACGGGCTCATTACCTTGGACTTTTCAAATACTACTGATGGTATTAAAAAAATTGCAAGCTACCTCTCTTTAACAATGACAGACATTGTTATTCAGGAGGAACATTTACTTGAACTTTATGAAGAAACTGTCAAAGTATTGAAATAACCCAATTGATTCTTTTGTTTCTTTAAAAACAGATATATTTGAACTATGAAAACAATTTTTACTTTATTTCTATCACTTTTATTTTTTGCTTTCTTTACTCCTGAAAAACAACTAATCGTTGACGCAATCTCTTCTGAAACCGTCATCAACATCAAAATGAACAATGGAGAAAAATGGCCCTCTGATACTTCAACAACAGCACACATACAAACCATGATTGCCCTTTGTGAAGAAGCACTCTCACAAAAAGATTATAAAGTGTTACCTCTTAAAGAAGCACTTACCAATGAAATTAATTTGCTGAACCGAAACACTCAAATAACCGGGGATGCTCGTTCTCAATTGCATAATTATCAACTAGGCATTCGCAAACGCATCAATGCAGTAATCGAAAACCGTGGCTCTGTAGAGTGGTTAATGCATGAGCTTAAACGCTATTTTGACTATTTTGAGTAACATAAAGCATGCAAATTAACAACCTTCAAAATCAAAATTCAATCCTCAATAAATTTATTGCTGAACTAAGGGATGTTACCATCCAAAAAGATGCTTTACGTTTTAGAAACAACATAGAGCGCATCGGCGAATTGATGGGCTATGAACTGAGTAAAGTCTTAGATTTCAAACCTACCAAAATCATCACACCGCTTGGAGAGTGCAAAACGCTGTTGCCCACAGACCAAATCGTTGTTTGTTCTATTTTAAGGGCCGGTTTGCCCTTACACAATGGACTTATTAAGTGTTTTGACCGAGCTGAAAACTCTTTTATTTCTGCGTATCGCCACCACACCTCAGAAACCGAATTTGAAATTAAAGTAGAATACCTTGCGACACCCTCTCTCGAAGGAAAAACCCTCATCCTTGCCGACCCGATGCTCGCCACCGGGCGCACATTCATCAATGTGCTGGAAGCTTTAAAACCAATGGGAACGCCAAAAAAAATACATTTGGTTTCTGTGATTGGTTCACAACCGGGCGTTGATTATATAAAAGGAATTTTAAATGATGAAATAACCCTATGGATTGCAGCTATTGATGAACAACTTAACGAAAAAGGCTATATCGTTCCCGGTTTGGGTGATGCCGGTGATTTAAGTTTTGGAAGTAAAATACAGAATTAGTGTTCAGTGTTCAGTAGCAGTAAGCAGTTACTTATGAGAGTAGATTTAATTCTTTATTCATAAAAACCAATATCAATGCTTGTATATAAAATGTCATAAGTCTTAAGTCAATGAGTCTTACGTCAAAGAATGTTCCCCACTAAAAAACGCTTCCAATTCCTTCATAGTTTCTGTATTGGTAATAAGGTCTTTTACAACTTCCCCTTTTTCAAGCACCACAATGCGGTTTGACACCTCAACGGTGTGTTGCAGGTCATGGCTGGAAACTAAAATTGTAACGTCTTGATTGTTAGCAAGCTCTTTCAATATTTTTTTAAGACGTATTTGTGTTGTAGGATCCAGATTGGCAAAGGGTTCATCGAGAATAATCACTTCCGGATTTCCTATTAAAGCAGCTATGATACCCACTTTTTTGGAATTTCCTTTGGATAAATCTCTTAAGTATTTTCGTTTGTTGAGAATTTCATCATTGAAAAAATCGGCAAACGGCGCTAAAAACGCATCCACATCGGCTTTGTTCCAGCCCCGCAATTCGCCTATAAAGTAAAAATATTCTTCGGGTGTCAAATAACCAATGAGGAACGTCTCATCAATAAATGCCGAAGTAAAAGGCTTCCAGGCTTCACTGCTGCTTATTTCGACAGAGTTGCTGGTAATATGCCCTGTGGACGACTGAATCAAATCCAGCAACAAACTGAAAAAGGTTGTCTTCCCTGCCCCATTATTTCCAACAAGACCAAAGCTTTGTCCTTTAGGAATTTCCAAATGTGGAATACTCAAAACAGTTGTTGTTCCGTACGTTTTCGTTAAATTTTCTACGTGTATCATTGTTATTTCAAAATTTTTTATTTCAAATTCTATATTTCAAATTTATATTCAGTCATTAGTCAATCACACCTCTCGCCTTTTCTCCCCATCACCTTGTCACCCAATCATCTTGTCACCCACTCACCCTATCTCCCCATCAACAAATCTCCCACATTTATCCTCCGAAGCTTTAAGGTAGTAGGGCTCCCACTAATTCCGCTGACTATAAGCTGCAATCGTTTTATATTTTTCGGTCTTATAGATATTCTCAATAATCGCAAACACTTTATTTTTAAAGGCAAAGCCCAGAATTCCAAAACCTGCTACTATGATGTAACCCAATTGGGGTCCATACGTATAATGACCGATGGCATATAAAATCATGGGCAACAATAACTTGGGAAGCGCCAGCAACACGCTTTTAATATTGAAAGATTGCTTGTCACCAAACACATTCTTGTTTTGCGTGAGGTCTATAGGTGTTTTTACATAAGCCCCAGCCCACAAAACAATATGTGCATTCACACCAATATTATAAATCGCCCCCACGAGTAAAGCCAGATAGACTTCCCAGCCAAAATACAGGTAAAACGAGCTCAAAATTGTTGTTACAATAGTAGCAATGACCATCAACCACCATTTGGAATCCAAATAATCGCGGTAGGTGATGTTTTGGCTCATCATCAAGGGATAATAAGCACTGTCCCAACTGGGCACAAATTGCCCAAACGTAAACAGGAAACCTCCGGTGACAAAGAGTCCGGCAAAAATACGCCACACAGGTCCTTCATACGCTTCTACTGCTCCGGTAAAAAACAAGAGTCCATAAAATATAAACAGCACACTCATCATAATGGTGGTGCGAGAGCGTTTGTTGCGTTTTAAAAGTTTGATATCATTCTTTAGAAAACTGCCCATCAGTCCAAACCGATCCAGCCAACTGTAATTCTCAGTTTGCGCATCCTTTTGCTTGACAGATAGACCCGAATCCAAATACAAGCGATTTTTATAAAACTGAAACGTATAAAGAGCTACCAAAATCAAAGCTAAAACCGGAAATAAAACAGTGTATGGCGTGCTGTAAAACCCATCAAAAGCAGGTGCGGCATACAAGGCGGTATCAAAAATTGAAAAGTAATGCAAACCGGCAATACTTACCAAAACAGCACCCAAAGCAAAAAGTAATACATCTCTGTTATTACTTAAAATATTGAGAAAGTTATTGAGGAAAATCAAAGCAAAACAAGCAACAAACCAGCTAAACGCTCCGGCTACGGAAAAACCCTCCCTGATAAGTACCAACGTAAACGGCAACAAGAAAAACAAATGAATCCAATTAAAATAAGATAGCACTGTTTTACCCAGGGTGTAACCCACGATGTTGTTTTTGGAAATATTAAAGGTAAGTAGCGGTCTGATGTTTAACACCGGTGCTTTTTGAAAGAAAAAACGAATCAACAAATCAAAGAGAATATAATATAATAGTACCAGATTGACTGTTGCAAAAGGCTCCAAATCTAATTTTTCTAGAATGTAATAGGCTCCAAATCCCAGCAAGAGGAACATTGCAATAAAGTAAAGTGCCCCCAATGCCATAAAAATTTTCAATACCAGGTTTGATTTAAACGAGGCCGACCTGATAAAGGATTTCCACTCCAGTACAAAGAATTTTTTAAACATAGCGGCATATTAAATTTTTTTCGCGTAAAGCGAAAGGTTGTCTTTTCAATACACTGTTTGTTGATTTAAACTCTAATTTGTTACAAAGCAGCCTGTGTTTTTGTTAAAACAGTAGATTAAGGTTGCAATAAGCGCTCATAAATTTCAATAACCTGAGGTAAGACCGCTTGTTCTGTATAGGTTTTTTGAACGTGCCTTTGAAGACTTTCAGCATCTGAATCTGCGATGTCTGGATTTTGAATGTAAAATAAAAGCGCTTCTGCCAGTGCCTTAGAATCACCGGGAGGCACCACTTTCCCAAATCCCCGGACCACCTCTTTACAATAGCCCACATCTGTACAAACCACGGGTAACCCTGAAATAGCATATTCTAAAATTGCCAATGGCAAGCCTTCAGAGTCTGAAGCCAAAACTCCAATTCGTGCCTTGTTTAAAAAGTAATATACATCATCTTGTTCACCCATAATAGAAACTGCGTCCTCCATGTTAAAATGAGTTATTAAGGAACAAAGGTTTTGGGAATAGTCATCATCCTTCACTTTTCCAATGAGCTGCAATTTCCATTCTGGATGTGATTTATAAACCTCTGCAAAAGCGGTGATCAGATTGATATGGTTTTTTGGCACCCTAAGGTTCGCGACACATACAATGGTATGCTCTCTTGAATTGGTTTTAGCCCAGGTAATCCCAATTGAAGGTTGGGTTACAAAATTGGGGATATAGAAAATGTTTTGAGTCTTTAAATGCTTTTGATGCCAGTCTTTAAGAGTTTGATTGACCGTAAAAACAGTATCAAAAAAACGGGAGCAAAAAATTAGAGATTTTTTTGAATTGGATGTCGATAGGGGTCTGCTGCCATAATGATCATGCCAAATCAGTTTTACTTTGGGGTTGAGCCATTTCAATAGACTGCCAAAAAACCAAGACGTACTATGTGCGTGTATGAGTTGTATCTTTTCTTTTTTAATCAATCGATTGGCTTCCCTCAACGCTTTAATTCCAATGGGGCCTCTACGATTTAAAAAGTAATAATTTACCCAGGGATGGATGCTGTTTTTTAAAAGCCCTTCTTCACGGCTGCTCCATAAATAAATCTCAAACTCCCGCTCAACAAGCGCATTCACATACCCCACCGCCATACGCTCTGCGCCACCGGGGTTTAAAGAATCTATGAGGTGGAGGATTTTCATTATTTGGTTACTAGTTATTTGTTTATGGTTCATTGGAATTTGGTGCTTAGTGCTTGGTGCTTTGAACCTTAAACCTTAAACAACAAACCCCTTATCTTTTCCTCAAATGCTTCCAGCGTAAATTGCTGCGACCAGGTTTGGGCTTGAATTGACATCGTTTGAA
>DAINOA010000022.1:0-27210 GCA_036735625.1 Planktosalinus sp.
GGGAATAGGGTTGGATGGTATAGCCTTTATAGAGTAAATTCTTGTTATAAATTTGTTTGAGTAGCCACCACACCGTTTCCATATACTTGGATTTGTAAGTGATATAGGGGTCGTCCATATCGACCCAATAACCCATTTTTTCGGTGAGGTCGTTCCACACATCGGTGTAGCGCATCACAGCTTTTTTACAGGCGGCGTTGTAGTCTTCTACACTTATTTTCTTGCCGATGTCTTCTTTGGTGATACCCAGTTCTTTTTCAACACCCAGTTCGATGGGCAAGCCGTGGGTGTCCCAACCGGCTTTGCGTTGCACCTGAAAGCCCTTTTGGGTTTTGTAACGGCAAAAAATATCCTTGATAGCACGGGCCATCACGTGGTGAATTCCGGGCAAACCGTTTGCGCTCGGAGGTCCTTCAAAAAAGATGAACGGCTCGTTTCCCTCACGGGTAGAAATACTCTTTTGAAAAATGTTTTCCTGTTTCCAAAAATCCAATACCTCATTGGCTACTTTGGCCAAGTCAAGTGCGTTATATTCAGGAAATTTTTTGCTCATGGAATGCTTTTTTGTTTAAGGATGCGAAAATAAGCAATTTAGAGCAATTATCCTTGCTTAAAAACTATACTTAACAGCAGCAATAAAATTCCTTCCGGGAGCTGCTATTCCAGAAGAGTACGTGCGGTATCGTTGGTCTGTTATGTTCTCTAGCGTTGCCGAAAGTTGAACATTTTCTAATAGTTGAAATTGAGTCGCCAAATTGAGCGTGTACCAACCGGGTGAATACAAATCGCCGTTGCTGTTAACAGGATAAATCTCGGGTTTTACGGCTTCTGAAGGTGCCAGATTTTCGGCCCTAATCTGGCCGCTGTAAACCCCAAAGGCATCCATTTTGAATCGGTTGTTTTGCCATACTAAATGCGTGCTACCAAATTGTGGCGGGGCGTGACGCAAAGGTGCTCTATCGCCATTGTCAAGTTCTTCAAAGCCTTTAGCAATGGTATAGTTTGATTGCAAATGCAAGGTTTCACAAAAAGGGATGTGAAGTGCCGCTTCAAATCCATAAACTCTAGCATCAGCGGCGTTTTGGATGGCTTGCACATTACTTAACTCACCTTGATATTCAATTTCGGTTTCGCCGTTTAAGTTAAAATCACGACGCACGAGGGCATTGTCGAGTTTGGTGTAAAAAGTAGCGACTTCTAGTTTGACGATATTTTCAAAATTAAATGTGGTTCCCACCTCGCCGGTGTATGAATATTCAGCTTCCAAATTGGGGTTTGGCACCACAACACTTCCGGGTTCTGACTCAAATATTTTTCCAATATCGTCAATATTGGGCGCCCTGAAAGCAGTTGAAAAATTGGTGCGAAAACCAAGTATTTCTGAAGCTTGATGGGTAAGACCTATGCTTCCGGTAAGGTTGCCAGTATTGATTTGCGTTCCCTGAAAAGGGAAATCAAAAAAACGGTTATTAAAAGTGGCATCAATATCAAAATGACTGTATCGCACGCCAGTTTGTAAACTGGTTTTTGGAGTCATTTTCCAAAGCATACTTGCATAAGCTGCATAGGACTGCCAGGTGGAACCATCTGGATATCGGGAAGCAGTTTCTTCAACCTCGCTTGTATCTATATTGGTGACCTCTCCTATTGAATTAACAGTATTATGAACATACTCCAGACCGTAAAACAAATCAACAGCATTGAGGTTTTTGGTAAAATCTAAATTGGCTGAAATGGCATCAACTTGTTCTTCAGTTTTAAAAAGGCTTGTAGAATTTACACTTCGGTTGAAACGGCTTTCTTCAAAGTGTTGGTAAGCAATGATAAATTTTGAGTTGTCAAAAAGCAAACTTCTGCTTTTACGTTCCAGTTGCAGGTTACCCGAAAACCACACTTGTGGTCCATAATACCACTCTGCATCACGCAGGTTGCCATTGGGTCTAACACGGGTAAGGCGATCATAACGGGAATAATCTGAAGTTTCAGAATAAAGTAAGTTTAACTGAAAGTCCCATACTTCATTTGGCATAAAGCGCACTTTTTGAGCAAGACTCAACTGGTCATAACCTGTGGGTTTTTGAACTAAAGGATTTTCATTGGGGGTTGGAATGTCTTCCCCATCAACGGTTTGGATAAAAAAGTTACGCAGGTAATCATCGGGGCCTTTTGAGCCCATCCTCAAATCCCCAAAATCACTGTAAGAAATACTGCTTAAAAATGCCCATTCTTTAAATCCAAAATTCAAGTCGATATGACCTGTTTTTTCCTTATTTGCAGTTGCATATCGGGCAACAGCGTTTCCTGAAAATGACACGCCTTCTACAAAGGAGAATTTAGGTTTGAGTGTATAAAAGTTCATCACGCCGCCCACGGCATCACTGCCATAAACAACTGAGCCGGGACCTAAAATCACTTCTGTATTTTCAACTACAAATGGATCAATAGAGAGTATGTTTTGGATATTACCACCTCTAAAAATTGCGGTATTCATACGCACACCATCAACGGTCATCAATAATCGGTTTGTTGAAAAGCCTCGAATCATGGGGCTTCCTCCACCGAGCTGACTTTTTTGAACAAACACTTTCCCGCTGTTGCTGAGTAAATCCGCAGTAGTCTGTGGTTGGGTGAACATCGCATCTTGAGTGCTAATACTTACAACAGACTGGGTTATTTCATTTTTACTTTGGCTAAATCTTGTGACAGAAAGCACGATTTCATCAAGCTGACCCGAGCCCGGTTTTAGGCGTACGACACCATTATTTTTTTGAATTTGTAATTTTGTCGAGGTGATTTTTTCATAAGAAGTATGCTGAAAATGGATGGTTTCATTGCTTGAAAAGTTATCCAGAGAAATTTTTCCGTCAAAATCTGAAACGCCGTTTTTAGTTTTGTTATAGTTGTAATATACAACTCCAGGAATGGATTCCTGGGTTTCTGAATCAAGAATTGTTGCTTGTTGCCCAAAAGAAAATTTTGCTAAAAAGATTAGAAGTAACACAAAAGGTGTTTGTTTCATAGTTAGTTAAATAGTTGGTTTAAAACTTGAAGCGACTTTGGTTTTTTAAATCCTTGAATGTGTAATTCAAAGTACAATAAAAGAATTTCCAAGGTTTCTTTTCGTTCCTTTTTGGTTAATTTAATAGTGTTCATAGTATCAAATTTTATACCAAAAAGGCTTTTAAATCCGTTGTCTTTAGTTATTTTAATGCAATATATATTGGAGCTTTCTTTTTGAAAAATTCCATCTAAAAGATTAAAATAAGGGAGGTTAACTTCTGTGTCATCAGGGTAAAACCCTAAAAAGTCTGTGAGATGAAGTAAAAAAAGGAGGTGAAAATTAGCAACTTCGGTGTTGGTATCAAGCCAAAGAATTGATTTTTCTAAAAATGAGAAAAGGGGTTTGTTTTTTTCTTCTTCTTGAATCACGTTTTTTAAAATTTCCGAAAGGAACAATACAATAGAAGTTTTTACAATGTGAGTGTGTAATGTTTGACATGCATAGTAAACTTTTGTATCTTGGATAAATTCGAGTGTTCCTTTGTCTTTGTGGTTTGCAGTGATTTCAAGTAAGGTGAGTGGCTGAAAAAAAGAAGCCCTTAGTTTTCCTCTTTTAGATTTTAGGATATTTTTAAGTAGATAAGATTTCAAACCACATTCTTCTGAAAAGCATTTTACAATGAGATCTGCCTCGCTGTATTTAAGTGAAGAAATTACAACAGCTTTTGTAGTGATTTGCATTAGCGAACGATCATTACTTTGGCAATTTTAGTTTCTTCAGCGCCATCTGTGGTAACCATAATAAAATAGACTCCTGAAGAAACTTTATACTTACCAAAAGCAGTGGTGTCCCATTGCACACTACCTCCTTCAGAGACCTGCTCAAAGACCAGGCTTCCATTGACATCGGTTATTTTAACGTTTGCTCTGGCGGTAAGACCATCAATAGTTACATTGCCATTAAAATTGGGTCGCACAGGGTTTGGATAGGCTCTTAAAGATTCCAGCGTGGGGTTTGGTGCAGTAGTTGTTCCATTAAAAGCAACAAGCCCGTTTGCTGTTGCAAAATAAACCACTCCGCTCTGGGGATCGATTGCAATATCAAGCACGTTGTTTGAGGGTAGTGGTGAATTATCTTTTGTAAACCGCAACAGCGTCTCCTGACCGTTTGAGGAAACATAAAAAACGCCTGATGAAGCTGTTGCTATCCATTTGTTGTTGGCTCCATCAACTTCAATATCTGTTATAGACTGTTCAAATAATAGTTCCTGAGCGACTCCATCATTATCCAAAATAATGATAGGTTGTGCGTCGATGTTTGCACCTTCTTGAAAAAAACCACCCACATTAAAAAGAACTCTCAACCCTCTTAATGTTCCTATCCAAGCCTGATTTCTATTATCAATTTTAATGGCTCTAACATTATCATCGGGTAAATTTCCTGAGCCTAAATCCTCCCCTATTTTTTGAAATTGATTGGTGGTGGGGTTAAAGCCTATCAATCCATTTTCTGAACTTGCTATAAAAATAAAACCTTCTCTGCTTATGTCAATATTGTTAAGACCTCTTTCTGCAAAGGGATCTCCAATAATGGGTGAAATGTCAAAACTCTGAAATTGTCCTGCAGTGGAAATTCTATTTATTGCTTTATCTGTGCTGGTTTGTACAAACCAAAAATTTCCTTCGCGGTCAAATTCTGAGCCAAAAATTCTAATACTGTTATCGCTTAAAGTTCCTTCTAGAATACTATTCCCTTCGTTAAAGAGTGTCGTGGGGACTTTGTTTTCAATTTTTAATAACCCGTCAATCATAGAACTTGCATAGACCTCATTGGGGTTATTGGGATTGATTTTTACATGAGAAATAGATTTTGCATCAAACACTTCTTCAAAAGGGATGTTAGTCCATTCATTGTTTTCAAATTGACTAATTCCACGACTATTAAGTGGGTATGGATTAAAAAACAAATCAACTTCACCAAAAACGGCCCACAATTGGCCGGGGGTAGCATCTATGGAAACAGATTTATTGAGCAACGGTCCATCTGGCAAAATTTGTTCGGCTTGATTGCTTCCAAAAGGAACAGCAAGAACTCCGTGTTGATTTGTCCCCAGATATACCGTGTTATTATATGCCAGCGAGGAAGAAAGGGTAAAATCAAAATCAATCACAAAATTAACAACTGCTACTTGATTCATTAAAGCATCAAAAGTAGTGGACTGTGTTTCTGAAGTTACTGTTAGAAACAAATCTGTTGTATATAGTTTACGGTTTACTTCGGGAAAAGTTGTAAGGATAACAGGGGTAGTTCCATCAAATCGCAAAAGTCTGGAATTGAAGTCTGTGGCATACAAATTATCTGCAAATGCTTGTACACCATTTAAGCCAAAGGGATAAAAATCAATCCACTCTTCAAAATTGATTAAATTGGGGTTGTTAATATCGGCTCTTTTCATTCTATCATTCATTGCTGCATAGATAAACCCATTAAAAACTACCGTTTGGTTAATTTTTACCTGGTTTCCAAAGTCACCAATAATAAAAGTGTCTCCAAACTCCAGTGCAGTTAAATCATATACTGAAATTCCAAAATCTGTTGAAATGTATATATTGCCATTAAATTCATTGAAATGATTGATGTGTTTTTGATTTGGGGGTATTGTTGGTTTATTTAAAATGTCAATGACAGAAAGTATTGAGCCATCCTCCAGAATGAGTTCAATTAAGCCATTTGAATATCCAATAATAATAATGTCGAAGTTTTCACTATAATAGATTGTTGAAATCAATTCCCCGGAAAGTCCTTGAACAGTTGTAATGGTTCTGATTTCGTTTGTAATCAAGTCATAGGTGAAAACTGAATTGTCTGATGCTGCAATTAATTTGTCATTTCCTTCTACCAGATCAACAATGTTTGAATAAGAAAATAAGGCTGCCCATTGATTTTCAAAGGTCTGAGCTTTGATTAATAACGGCGAAAGGCAAATTAAAATGATGAGGAATCGCTTCATGAAAAGGTTATAATCTAACAGCTTATTTAACAGATTAAAAAGAAAAATATTGCAGGTAAATTAACAAAAAACCACTCACATAACTGGTGAGTGGTTTTAGATTAAAGTAATTAAATATTAAACAACACCTTGAGCAATCATGGCGTCTGCTACTTTTACAAACCCAGCTACATTTGCTCCTTTCACATAATCAACAAAGCCATCTTTTTGCTTTCCATATTTTACACAGGCATCATGAATATCCCCCATAATTTTAAAGAGTTTTTGGTCCACTTCTTCTGCAGTCCAGTTGTAACGCATAGAGTTTTGCGACATTTCCAAACCGGAGGTAGAAACCCCTCCAGCGTTAGATGCTTTTCCGGGAGAAAAAAGTATTTTTGCTTTAAGGAATAATTCAATAGCTTCTGGGGTAGAAGGCATATTTGCTCCTTCACCTATAGCAATTACACCATTATCTACTAGTGCTTTTGCCTCTTGTTCATTTAATTCATTTTGTGTGGCACAGGGCATTGCGATATCACATTTTTCTCCCCAAGGTCTTTTCCCTTCAAAATATTTTGCATTTGTATATTTTTGAACATAGTCACTGATTCTGGCTCTTTTTACATTTTTAAGCTCCATAACATAGGCCAACTTTTCAGCATCAATTCCATCATTATCTAAAATATATCCGCCGGAATCTGAAAGTGTAATTACTTTTCCGCCAAGTTGTGTTGCTTTTTCTGCTGCATATTGTGCTACATTTCCCGAACCCGAAATAACTACTGTTTTGCCTTCAAAACTTTCTCCTCTGGTTTTGAGCATACTTTGAACAAAATAGACATTTCCATAACCGGTAGCTTCTGGACGCATTAAAGAGCCTCCATAAGAAAAGCCTTTGCCGGTTAAAACACCTGTAAATTCATCTCTCAATCTCTTGTATTGACCAAACATATAGCCTATTTCTCGGGCTCCAACTCCAATATCTCCTGCCGGTACATCAGTATTCGGGCCTATATATTTACTTAATTCTGTCATTAAACTTTGACAGAAACGCATAACTTCTGCGTCAGATTTCCCTTTAGGGTCAAAGTCTGAACCTCCTTTTCCACCACCCATTGGCAAAGTAGTCAGTGCATTTTTAAATGTTTGTTCAAAACCCAAAAATTTCAATACACTCAAGTTAACTGAAGGATGAAAACGCATTCCTCCTTTGTAAGGTCCTATGGCAGAGTTAAACTGCACTCGATAACCTTTGTTTATCATTATTTCACCACTATCTGTGGTCCAGGGAACTCTAAAGATAATGACGCGCTCGGGCTCAACCATGCGCTCTAATAGCTTGTGTCCCTGATATTTTTTATTTTCTTCAATAAAAGGCATTACTGTTTCTGCAACTTCCTTGACGGCTTGCAAAAATTCAGGCTCATTGGGGTTTGACTTTTCAACCTGAGCAACAAAGTTTTGGATACTTTCTGTCATTTTTGATAATTTTACGTAAACGTTTTCGTTAATGAGTGCAAATATAAAGTAAAAGAAATTATTTGTTTTTGATTCAAGTCATAAATAGTATTTTTTTAATTAACTTTCAACTTAAATTTGTTTTTATATATTTGTCTTGTCTCAAATAACCTTTATTACTATGAAAACCAAATACTTTGTCCTGGTATTTTTACTTTCAGCTTTTACTCAATATGAGTCTTTTTCTCAATTTGGTTTTTCACACGAGATAGGTATAATAACCGGTCCAGTTGTATTTTATTCAGATTATGGCCAGCGTAATGATATTGAAACCAATATGAAAAATGTAGGTTTTGGTATTGGTTTAATCCATTATTTGAATTTTGCTTACCGCGCAGATTGTAACTGTTATACAAGAGATACTTACTTTAATGACCATTTTAAATTAAGAAACGAGATTTCTTACCATAAAACACAACTTGAACATTTTGGCAAATGGGTTGATCCCTCTAGAACCTCATTAACTGCAAACCAATTGAGAGGAATGCAAGGTTCAACTTCTGTTTTTGATATTGGGTCTCAACTTGAATATTTTCCACTTAGTATTAGAGATTTTGTTGCCGGAAGGTATAAAATTGCACCTTTTGTAAGTTTCGGTTTTCATTGGGTAAACTTTAGCCCCGAAGCATCCACAACTTTTGGGGGTCAAAATGTTAACTCACCATTTGATGTACCTGATAAATATGTTGGAGCGACTTCAAATTCACCCGATTCTACCTGGTCTGTTGTTTGGAGCTTGGGTTTCAGATACAAGCTTTCGCCAATGAGTGACCTCATGCTTGATGGTCGCTGGCAGCATTATTTTTCAAATTGGGTAGATGGTTTAAATCCTGAAGTGCCTGAAAATAAAGCAAACGACTGGATTTACTGGCTTAATGTGGGTTATATCCTTTATCTAGATTAACCCAAGGCTTGTTTCAAGTCTTCAATAAGATCGTCAACATCCTCGATACCGACACTTAAACGAATCAAAGAATCAACAACGCCTGTTTTTTCTCTTTCCTCTTTGGGTATAGATGCGTGAGTCATACTCGCCGGATGTCCCGCCAGAGATTCCACACCACCGAGAGATTCCGCTAAGGTAAATATTTTTAAATTTTCAACAACTTTAATAGCGTCTGCTAATACGTTGCCTTTTGTTGTGAACGAAATCATTCCTCCAAAATCATTCATTTGTTGTTTGGCAATTTCATGATTGGGATGAGCGGGTAGTCCCGGCCAATACACTTTTTCGATTTTGGGATGAGAAGTCAGGAAATTTGCAATGGCTTTACCATTTTCACAATGACGTTGCATTCTAATGTGCAGGGTTTTGATTCCTCTTAATACTAAAAAGCTGTCCTGAGGCCCACATACGGCTCCACTTGCATTTTGAATAAAGTATAACCTCTCAGCCAAAGCAGCATCGTTTACTACTAAAGCCCCCATCACCACATCACTGTGACCTCCCAGGTATTTTGTTGCAGAATGCATTACAATATCTGCTCCCAAATCAAGAGGTTGTTGTAAAAAGGGAGTGGCAAAAGTATTATCAACCGCAAGAAGGATGTTGTGTTTTTTTGCAATGGTTGAACAGGCTTTGATATCAATGATATTCATCATTGGGTTTGTGGGTGTTTCTACCCAAAGAAGCTTGGTGTTTTGATTGATGTAGTCTTCTATTTTTGAGGCATCCTGCATTCCTATAAAATGAAATTTTATGCCAAATTTTTCAAACACCTTTTTAAAAAGACGGTAGCTTCCTCCATAAAGGTCATTTGTAGAAACTACCTCATCTCCCGGTTGCAATAATTTTATAACGGCATCAATGGCGGCAAGGCCCGAGCCAAAAGCCAAACCGTGCTTTCCGTTTTCAATACTTGCAAGTGATTTTTCAAGTGCTGTTCTTGTGGGATTTCCGCTTCTGGAATATTCAAATCCTTTGTGACCTCCTGGTGTTGTTTGTGAATAAGTGCTTGTTTGATAAATGGGAGGCATAACAGAACCATAAGCAGGATCTACATTGTGCTGACCGCCGTGAATTGTTTTGGTATTAAACTTCATAAGACTATTTTGGTTTGTAAAAATATTCACAAATGTAAGGGAATATTCGGTCAATTTTAAATCAAACTGTATCTTTAGCCATTGTTTAACAAGTTACCTTTATGTATAAAATTTTCCCCCTGCTCCTTGCTCTAATTCTTGCAAGTAGTTGTTCTTTTGAGAAGCCTCTAAAATTTGAAGAAATTACAATCACCCAAAATACAATGGAAGTTTGTGAAATAGAAAACTGCCCGACAATTAAAGTTCAATATGTTCAAGCAATTGAAAATGATACCAAATCGAGTGTGATAAACAAACACATTTTTGAGAGTGTTACCAGTAAAATAGCCCCCAACGAAGAAGGGACTTCTAACATCTCAACAATTGAAGATGCGCTTGTCTTTTTTATTGAGGATTATAACAAGCTTATAGACGACTTTGGGAATAATTTTGTGACCTACGATGTTGATACTTTTATGCAGGTTTCTTTTCAGTCTGAGGAGTTTGTTTCTCTTGAACTTAACTACTATTTATTTACGGGAGGAGCTCACGGTTATTCAGGAACAACGTTTTTGAATTTTGATGCCAACACAGGAGAGCTAATTCACCAAGATAGTTTGTTTAATGATGTAGAGGGGCTCATTCGCTATAGCGAAAATGAATTCAGAGAACGCTATCAAGTTCCTCAAGACCGCTCTATAAATTCATCGGGGTTTTGGTTTGAAAATGATCAATTTCATCTGCCTGAAAATATTGGGTTCACTGATACCGAATTGATTTTACATTATAATCAATATGAAATTGCAAGTTATGCTGAAGGTCCTATTATTTTAACGATTCCATTAACTGAGGTTGAAGATTTTCTGTAAACATTCTTTTTTTGAATTTTCACATTTTCAATTTATATTTAAGTGATGAATACATTTTACTATCTATCCAGTTGCAGTACTTGTAATCGCGTTTTGAGGGAATTAAATCTTCCCAAAACTATACAGTTGCAAGACATTAAAACAAATCCCTTAAGCAAAGAACAACTTGAACAATTAAAACAATTAACCGGAAGTTATGAAGCCCTTTTTAGCAAGAGAGCGCAACTTTATAAGGAACGGGGGTTAAAGGATAAAAGCCTAATTGAAAATGACTTAAAACAATTGTTACTTGAGCATTACACCTTTTTAAAAAGACCTGTACTTGTTTACAAAAACAAGATTTTTGTTGGCAATACTTCAAAAACTATTGAAGATGCAAAAATAGCTCTTAATGAATAGCCGTAGCCTTGCGCTTCTAGCTGCCACTGCTGCAAGTGCCATTTATGGTATCAATCACAGCATTGCAAAGGGTATTATGCCCCAATTTATAGAACCTTATGGTTTTATCGTTTTACGCGTAAGCGGTGCAGCCCTTTTGTTTTGGATAATCTCTCTGGCTTATCCCTCTGAAAAAATTGATTCTAAGGATTGGAAACGACTCTTTTTTTGTGCTCTTTTTGGTATGTCCATCAATATGCTAATGTTTTTTAAAGGTCTTAGCCTTTCAACTCCCATCAACAGTTCTGTTATTATAACGCTTTCACCAGTTTTGTTACTTGTTCTTTCAGCTATAATCATAAAAGAAAAAATTACACTTCTCAAAACCGCAGGAATTGTTATTGGACTTGCCGGCGGACTTGCTTTGGTTCTCTTTGGAGAGAAGGAACAATTTAATGCCCCAAATATCCCTTTGGGAAATTTACTTTTTATCATCAATGCAGTCGCATACTCCATTTATTTGATATTGGTAAAACCCTTGACGGCAAAATACAGCTCCATTACATTAATGAAATGGTTGTTTTTATTTGCCTTTTTTATCAATCTCCCTGTGGGCTACAACGAATTTATAAAAGTTGAATGGTCTCAATTGCCACTTAATGTGATTATGAAAATGGGATTTGTTGTGATTGGTACAACAGTACTCACATATTTATTTAACATATATGCTTTGAGGCAGTTAAAGGCCTCGACTATTGGTGCATTTATCTATTTACAACCTGTGATAGCAGTTTTATTTGCTGTAATAATTGGTGCCGATTTTTTAACCCCCATCAGAATCTTTGCAGCTATTCTGATATTTACAGGTGTTTATATGAGTTCCCGAAAACCAAAGGAACTAGCTTAAGTGGTTGGGTTTTTTGTCAAACTTTCTTGTATCCTCTTTAGTGAGTTCCCTATAATCTGAAGTTTTTTCAAGTTTTCTTAAACGATTTAGGAATTTTGATGGCATGCTCGTGAGTTTTCGTTCTTGCATATCTATTATTCCCCCCATGATTTCACAGGTAGCAATGTTTTTCCCTTGAGAATCATAAATATTATGAATAAACTCAAAGTACATTCCATCTTGAGACAATCCCTTTAATTGAAGTGAAACGGTAATGGGTTTACCAACAAACACTTCCTTAAAATAATAAATGTGTTCATAAAAAACAACCGGGCCAATGTTGTAATGCAGCATTTCATTCTGTCCCATACCGTTTTCCATAAAAAAGCCCATGCGGGTGTGGCTCATAAAATTAATGTAAGCACTATTTGCAAGATGCCTGTTTGCGTCGATGTCACTCCATCTTATTTCAAATTCTTTGGTGTACATTGCATAAATTTTTCACAAACATACACATTTTTACTGTGCATGCATAGTATTTTGATTAAATTAGCTTTTGAAATATGCCAGTTATAAGCCCTTCATACAAGCCTCCTTTTCTGTTTAAAAATGGGCACTTTTCAACTATTTATTCTTCAAAACTGCGGGTTACTCCTCGAGTAAAACAAATTAGAGAGCGACTCACATTAAATGATGGTGATTTTATTGATTTGGATTGGAGTTACAGCAAAAAAACTTCAAAAAAACTTATTGTTCTACTACATGGTTTGGAAGGAAATGCGCAGCGCACATATATTATAGGCGCTGCCAGTCATTCAAACAACAGTGGGTGGGATACTGTTGCTGTAAATTTTAGGGGTTGTAGTGGTGAACCAAATAAGCTTTTTCGATCTTACACAGCCGGCACAACAGGTGATCTTGAGGAAGTCATCACGCATATTTTAGAAAAAGATTGTTATGAAAAAATTGTTTTAAACGGGTTTAGCCTTGGAGGAAATATGATGCTAAAATATTTGGGCGAACGCCCATCAATTCCAAAAGAAATTAAAAAAGGCGTTGCTGTCTCAACTCCTCTATCCCTTGAAAAATCGCTTTACGAACTCAATAAAAGACACAATTTTATTTATAGCACTTATTTTTTAATAGGTCTAAAAAAAAGTTATAAAGAAAAAGTAAAGCTGTTTCCAGAACAAGCCTCAAGAGAAGATTTAAAAAAGATTAAGTCACTTCTGGATTTTGATAATGTCTATACATCAAAAGCGCACGGCTTTGAAGATGCTTATGATTACTATGAAAAAAACAGTAGCTTACCGTTTTTACCCAAAATTAAGATTCCCGTTTTATTGTTACAGGCCCAAAATGACAGTTTTTTATCTCCTTTATGTTTTCCTGTTGAATTAGCAAAAATTCAGAATAACATTTTTCTGGAAATACCTAAATATGGTGGACACGTTGGGTTTTACAATAAAAACAACGTGTATTATAATGAGCAAAGAGCTATTGTGTTTGCTGAAAATAGTTGATTCAAATTATTCACTCCTTACAAATTCCACGCTCTTATCAAGCATTAACTGAAACTGTTGTGGTAAATGGCCTTCATTCCAGGGGTGTTTCACATTGAAAACGTGATCAGCATTTTGAATAATTAGCAGCTTACTATGTTTACTCCATTTATGAACCTTTTTTGCTTCTTGTATGTTTACAGTGAGGTCTTGGGTGCCGTGAATGATGAGATGGGGCTTGTTTAAAGCTTTTGATGCATTTTCAACAGACAAACGTTCTTTATTTTTTAATACATCTTCTGCCAGTTGATAATAAAGAGGCATTTGTTGTTTTGTTCGACTGTTTTCAACATAAATAACACCTGTTTTTTTCCAATACTCCAGCGTTTCATTGTCTATAAATCGAGCACTGAAGTCTGAAACCCCTGCCAGTGAAATAACTTTATCAATTCTGGGGTCTTCATTTGCTTTTATGATAGCCGTTCCACTTCCGCGGCTGTGAGCCATAAGTGTTGTTTGGTGACTTATTGATAAATTATCAAATTCATTTTGGTTATCTATCCAATTTATCACACATTCCAAGTCATCAAGTTCTTTGGTAAAGTTATTATTTCCAAATGCTTCCAAATCTGGAAAATCAATGGGTTGATCAACTGTGCCTCCATTGTGCGAGAAATTAAACTTTAGGAAATTGATTCCGTTTTCAGCAAAGTGTTTTGCTAAAACATCGTTTGTTCCCCAGTCTTTAAAACCTTTGAAACCATGACAATAAATTACTGTTTTTTTTACTAACTGTTTTTGGGGCAAATAAACATCAAGTAAAATAGGTTTTGTATGTTTTCCCTCAAGAATAATATTTTTAGTAATAGTCATTTTTTGGTAGTTCTTTTTCAGTGAATGGAATCTCAGGATTGCAAATTTCAATAATCAAATTTGATAGTTGCTCTTTAAATGAGGAGAGAATTTCTGGTGAAATACTACTTTCTCCATTGCCTCTGGGACTTTCTTTTTTTGTGAAGGGTAAAAAACCTTCATTAAGGTTTTTAAACGAAATAATTCCCGCCTGGGTTAATCTATTTTGGATAAAATCGCTTGTCATTAGAGCATAACTTAGTACCTGAATTTTTTTACTATGCTTGTAGTCTGTCATTAGTTCGTCCCAGTCTATAAGATTGAGGTCAGATTGTACTACTTTACCTGTTTTATAATCTATAATTCTGGTGGTTTCATTGAAGGTATCTATGCGGTCAACCATTCCTCTTATTTTAACAGGAAAATCAAGTTCAGGAATCTCTATGTGTGTCTCCATCATACTTTCAATTTGAGTAATGGTAATTATATTATTTTCCTCAATTAGGTTCAATTCATGTCTTAAAAAGCTGTGTACATAGCGTTTTGCAATTTCAAAAATGATATGATTTTTACCAGTTTTTATATTCCCTTCTTTATACGTTTTTTCAAATTCTAGACTCACCATAGTATCTACTCTGCTACTCATTAATTTTATTATTGCACTTTTCAAAACGGTATTCATAAAAGGCTCATAAAGATGCTGCAAAGTGTCATGAACAATGGTTCCCAATGTGTTTGCAGCAATGGTTTCTTCTATTTCATCAAGTTCTTTTATCTCTAAAATATAGCGATTATAGAAATCTAATGGGTTTCTAATATATGTGGTCAAAGCTGATGGAGAAAATCCATAAGCTGCCAGCTCTTTTAATTTGTTTATAACCCTTGGTGTTTTTATAATCTCTTTGAGTTCTTTTTTCGGAATTGATATTTTTGGTGAAAAAATACTTTCTGTAATATGATGTGTTACCGGACTCTCATGAATAATTTGCAACAGGAGCCTGCTTTTTTCTCCTGCCTGAATTCCAGAAGTGTGGCTGTTGTATAATAAATCTATTGACGATGCCCTATGAAGCATGCTATAAAAATGATAGGTGTATACGGCATCTTTTTCTGAATGAGTGGGCAACTGGTATTGATTTTTTAAGTCAAACGTTATAAAAGATTTATTACTCTTGCCGGCAGGGAGTATTCCCTCATTTGCAGAAACTAAAATAACTTTTTCAAAATCTAATGAACGTGTTTCAAGCAATCCCATTATTTGAAGGCCTTTGTATGGTTCGCCTCTAAAATCAAGAGAGGTTATTGAAGTAATTTCTAAAAATAATAAATACAGCGTTTTTGTGGTTTTGATAAAGTTATATCTTTCGTTAAGGGATTGTAATTTGTTCCATACCTCGTAGAGCTTAAAAAGTGTTTCGATTAATATTGTGTTTTCCCCGGCAATTTCCTTTAGACTAAGAAGTAGATTTTTTGCATTTTTGATGAGGGTACTCACCTGTTGATTTGAATCAGAAAACAGCCATCCTACAAACTTTGATTCCTTTGCTGTTACAGCTGATTTGATCATATCATAGGTAATCATAGTCAAATTGCGTTGCAATACTATTTGCTCAATCTTGATGGAGCTTTCAGGAAACAACAATCTTCCCAGAGGGTGATTGATGAGTTGTAATACTTCCTTGTAATAAAAAGTGGTTTGTTGGTCTGTATGTAGTTTAAAAAAAAGCTCAAAAAACGATGTTGCAGGCATCGATTTGAGGGGTAATCCCATCGTGATGTTAACTGTTTTGATGTTTTGAGGTAATGAGTTTAAAACAGGTAACAACAATTTCTCATCTGCTAGAACCAAAGCTGTTTGTTCTAATTGCTTCTCTGGAATTGATTCAAGCATTTTTGAAACACATTTTATTTGTCCAATGTTTCCTGAGCATTGAGAAATGTTTATAGTTTTGGGTAAAGCGTAATGGTTTGATATATGTTTAAATGGATTTGTCTTATAATATTTCCAGGTGCTTTTAATTTCCCTCAGAAAAAGTGAGGCACTATGATATGATCTGTCCATAAAATAAGTGTCTGCATCCCAAAAAACTTCAGTATTTCCGGCTTCAAGTAATTCTTTGATGATTATCTCTTCAGCTTTGTTTAAAGCATTAAAACCAATAAAAACGTGGTTTTTGATTCTTTGAGCATCAATATAATGCTCCATATTTTTTGCTGCTTCGCGATATACATATCCTTGATGGGCTTTCCCATTATGATGTGTGCTTTTTGTGAATTCAAAATAAAGCTCTGAAAGGGAGTTCCAAAAAGACAGATAATTTTGAATAAGTGGGGTTTTTTGTTCATTTACATACCAATGCTCCACTTCCTGTATATCACTTAAATAATTAAAAAACTTTTTTCTATCGATGAGATTGCGGTCAATTTCATTAAAGTCATCAAGTAATACAGATGCCCAACTTGAAAAGCTTTCAAATGTCTCCTTTTCATTAATGGATTCAATCTTTAGATATGCATCATAAAACTCAAAAAGGAGTTCAATAGAGGAAGCCATTTTTATATCTGCAATGGTCTCTATAAAAGCCTCAATGCTCAAAATTTGTGGCGAAAATTGTGTGACTTTATTCTGAACCAGAAGTTCTTTTTTAAGAAAGGTGCAGGCGCGTTTGCTTGGTAAAACAAAGATATAAGAGTGGAGTTCTTTTTGAGAATTTAGTATTTCTGAAACGATTTCTTCAAGATATGTTATCATTTCATAAAAATAAGAAACGCCTCTGAAATATCAGAGGCGTTCTTTATTTATTTAAGATGTGTGTCTTATCTATTTATCCAAAGATATTTCAACACGTCTGTTTTGTTGTCTTCCTGCTGCTGTGTTGTTAGGAGCAATAGGTCTGTCTGGTCCATAACCTTCAGAAGATAATCTATTTCTATCCATTCCAATAGTAGTTAAATACTCAAGGACTGCTGCAGCTCTTGCTTTAGAAAGTCTTTGGTTAAGCGCCAAGCTTCCGGTACTGTCTGTGTGACCTTCAATATGGAATTTAGCATTTGGATATTCTCTCATAATGTCAACAATACTTTGAAGGGCTGCAAAAGATTCTTGTCTTATGGTTGATTTACCTGTATCAAATAAAATGGTTTTAGAGAACTCATTCAATTGTTTGATAATTTCAGTATCAACTTCTGGACAACCTTTGTTTGCAACAGTTCCAGGTACATCTGGACACTCATCTAAATGGTCTGGCACTCCATCACCATCTCTATCTGGCCAAGGACATCCATTGTTTTCTTTTGGTCCTGCAACTTCAGGACATTCGTCATCTTTATCTGGAATTCCGTCACCATCTGTATCAGGACATCCATTGAATTGAGCTAATCCAGGTACTGTTGGACACTCGTCTAGGTGATCTGGAATACCATCGCCGTCTGTATCTGGACATCCATTGAATTCTGGAAGACCAGCTTCAAAAGGACACTCATCTAGGTGATCTGGAATACCATCACCATCTGTATCAGGACATCCATTGAATTCTGGAAGACCAGGTGTATCTGGACATTCGTCATCTTTATCTGCAATACCATCACCATCACGATCTTTCATTCCAAACTGGAATAAAACACCCGCTGAATGCTGGAAATGTTTGATACCATAGCTGTCTTCAAAAGCATGCTTGTATGTTGATTGAAGGTTTAAAGCTATAGACTCAGAAAACCAAACTTTAAGACCTAAAAGTGCGTTTGCAGTTCCAAAGCCTATCTCATCTACCCAAGTATAACCACCACCAATACCGATTTGTGGATCAAACCAAGAACTGTTGAGGGCATTTTTTAAGCTGTATTTTACTTCACCGTCTGCTGCATAATAAGTAAAGTCTTCGGTTGTTCCTAAACCGATGTTACTCACATCAAGATCCCCCAATTTACTGATTCTGTTAACAGAACCGGCAGCTGTGAAAACAAATCCACTACCCATATATCTTGAGATGGCTAATCTTGAGACTGAGGGTAAAATGTTCCAATGGTCGTTAACATTGAAAAATTCATCAAAAATTTCTCCTCTTAAAGCCGCAGGGATTCTGTCATCCACTTCGCCAACTGGAAAAACATCAACCGCATTCATGCCTAATTCTACGGCCCAAGGGTTGTTTTCGTCTTGTGCAACTGCATTACTGATTCCAAAGAACAGAATGGATGCAACTAAAAATCTGCTAAGATGTTTCATATTCAATAATTTAAATTTTAAGTGTTAATTGAAGCAAAAGTAAGTTGTTAAAATTTATTAACAAAACCAAATCTACTAAATTTTTTAAAAATATAACTAATATTTCTTCAAATTATCTTTATTAGGGTATAATTCCCATCTCCTTACCTACTTTAGAAAATGCAGTTAAAGCACTGTCTATATGCCCTTTAGTGTGAGCAGCGGAAAGTTGAACCCTAATTCTAGCTTTCCCCTTTGGCACTACAGGATAAAAGAATCCAATCACATATATACCTTCCTTTAATAGTCTATCTGCCATATTTTGAGAGAGTTGGGCATCATATAACATCACCGGCACAATTGCAGAATCTCCATCAATGATATCAAAACCAGCGTTTTGCATTCCTTTTTTGAAATAAGCGGTGTTTTCAGCTAATCTATCTCTTAAAGTTGTGTCGTTTTCCAAAAGTTCAAATACTTTAATAGATGCGCCCACAATGGCCGGTGCTAAAGAATTTGAAAATAAATAAGGTCTGGATCGCTGTCGCAGTATTTCGATGATTTCTTTTTTCCCTGTAGTATAGCCACCCATTGCGCCTCCAAGAGCCTTGCCAAGGGTACCGGTAATGATATCAATGCGACCCATCACACCTTTTTCCTCAAGGGTTCCTCTGCCTTTTTCTCCAATAAATCCGGCAGCGTGGCACTCATCAATCATTACCAATGCGTCATATTTATCTGCCAAATCACATATTTTGTCTAAGGGTGCTACCAAGCCATCCATAGAAAAAACACCATCTGTCACTATTAGTTTGAAACGCGCTCCATTTTTATTAGCTTCGATAAGTTGGTTTTCTAAATCCTGCATGTTGTTGTTTTCATATCGATAACGTGCAGCTTTACAAAGTCTTACTCCGTCAATAATTGAGGCATGATTGAGAGAATCTGAAATGATTGCATCTTCTGGCCCAAGTAAAGGCTCAAAAACACCTCCGTTTGCATCAAATGCAGCGGCATATAGTATGGTGTCTTCGGTTTGGTAATAGGAGGCTATTTTCTCTTCAAGTTTTTTATGTATGTCCTGAGTGCCACAAATAAACCGTACCGATGACATTCCAAACCCATGAGTGTCCATTGTGTCTTTTGCTGCCTTAATAACTTCCTTATTAGAAGAAAGTCCCAGATAGTTATTTGCACAAAAATTGATGACTTCTTGACCTGTTGCTATTTTTATGACTGCATCTTGTGCTGATGTGATGATACGTTCTTTTTTAAAAAGACCATTGTCTTTAATTTCCTGGAGTTCATTTTCCAGATGTTTTTTTATCTTTCCGTACATTTTTTTAATTTTTACAAAGGTATTTATTTTTATGAAGTAGTACTTATTTGAATTACCTCAACTTCATCGTTGATATAAGCGATTAATTTTTCTTTGATATGAAAACCCATTTCTAAAAGAGTGTTTTCATAAGTATTAATTTGTTTGATGTGTTCAGAACTTTTAGCTCCCGTTTTATAATCTATTATACTTACTGTCTTTTTTGAAATAAAGTTGATTCTATCGGGTCTGAGGCTTTGGTTGTCTTTAGTGAAAATTTCTATTTCATTTTCAGCCTCAGCTTCTTCAGTGTAGTATTTGTATAAATTAGGATGTTTTAATAGATTCTCAATTAAGTCCTTTAAGATGTCTGATTGTTCTTGGGATATTTCTCCTTGATCAATAGCTAATTTCAAGCTATTATCAATATCTGAAGCCTGTTTTATTTTAGATAACAAGCCGTGAATGAGATTACCTTTTTGAATGGCTTTTTCTTTTTGAGTATCCCAAATGGAAGATTTATTTGTTGCAATTTGTAACGTCTCTTTGTAGGGTGTTGTTTCTACAAATCTATTTAAAGAAATGGTATTACTAGTTGAAGTTACGGGCTTACTCATTTTAGGTTTGGCAGAATTTCCAAACTCATAAACTTCCTGAGTTTCCTGCCATACATTTAAAGTTTTCAAATAATTGCAAAACAGTTGAGTTGTAGTATCTTCTTTTGAACTGTTTTTTTTATTTGAAATGATAAAAAGTTGTTCAGACGGTCGGGTCATTGCAACATATACTATATTTAGTATATCGAGTTCAGCCTTTTTTGCGTGTGCTTCATAAAAGGTATTTCCCAATTCACCAAAATTTTTCATTTTCCTGGTCACTGGAATTAACATTTCTGAAAACCCGGAAAACTCAATTTCTTCCAAAGGAAACCAGAGTTTATCTTTCTTAAAGTCGTGAATCTCATCATGAGCATAAGGGTAAATCACAACAGGAAACTCAAGCCCTTTGGCTTTGTGAATGGTCATAATTTTTATTGCGTCAAGGTCACTAGACATTTCAACGCTGCTGGTTTCCTTTTTGGTTTCCCAAAATTCAAAAAAATCACTGATAGTTGTACTCCCATACTCTGTGAATTCAAAGACCAATTCTAAAAAGGACTGAATATAGGCAACACGATTTTCTGAAAGCGAAAAATTTCGACATATAGTTTCGCAGAGATCATATAGCGGAGTTATTGTTTGTGTTTTAAAATTAAATTGAATTTCATACCTTATTAAAGCTTTTCCAAATTCTGTTTTTGAAAGTGGTAAAAGTGCTTCAATAAAGTTATGTAATGGATGCTCAATCTTTAGGTGGGAATGTAAAAAATACAAGACATTGGCTTTTGATTTTTTATCATCATAATTTTGAATGATTTTTAAAACATTTAAAATGAATTGAATTTCAGGGGCGCTTTCAAGTAAAAGAGCTTCTGATGATATAACATCAATTTGATGATTTGCCAAAAACTCTGCAAGCACGACCCCTTGCTTGTTTTTTCTAACCAAAATACAGATGTCTTTTTTTGAATACCCTTTTAACAGTTGATTGGTAATTATTTCCAAAACCCTTGGCGGATAGAGCTCATCACTTTCTGCAACGTTTTTGGACTCTATAAATGAAAGTGAAACAAAGCCCCCGGTTTTAGAAGTTGTATCTTGTGAGTTTCCAATGCTGTATAATTCCTTGTGATTCTCAGAGCCAAAATAGTTTGAAACAAACGTAAAAAAGGAATTATTAAATTGAATTATTTCATCATAACTCCTAAAGTTCGTCTCTAGATTTTTGACCTCTTTTGTGGCTGACGGGAATGGATTATAATTGCCATACAACCTAATAAACTGATCAGGGTCTCCTCCCCGCCATCTGTAAATAGATTGTTTGGCGTCTCCAACGAGCATAAGGCTTCCGGTTTTGTTATTGGAATCAAATTGAGATAGTGCATTCTCAATCAATGGGGTTAAATTTTGCCATTGCAATTGAGAGGTGTCCTGAAATTCATCAACAAAAAAATGTTTGTATTTTTCCCCAAACCGTTCATAGATGAAAGGTGCCGGCTGTTGTTTAATTTCCTGATTGATACGCCTATTAAATTCTGAAATAGGAAGTATATTTTTTTCTTCTTGAAGGGTCAAATATTCTCTTTGAATTGCATTAATCAAAGAAAGGGAGTTTACATTTCGCAAAATCGTTTCTAAAAATTCAAGTTGATAAATCCTATATTTGGATTCGTAAAACATTGTTACAATAAAAGGGCTTAATTGATCGAGTGTTTCCTTGACTTCCCTAGTCACCCTTTGAGGATATAATGCAGAGTCTCCTAGAGTCTCATGCCATTTGGGAGGTTTTAAACTGTCTCCTTTTTGGTCTTTTAATTTTTTGAAATAATTAGGGAGGTATTTTCCATTAAAATCAGTTTCTGTGAGGTTGTTTTTATTCATCAACTCAAAAAAATCTTCTGTAAATGATGTTAATTCTTTTTCTATTTTTTGTAGTTTTTTTGAAAGTTCTGCTTTGAGAGCTTTAAAATCGGCATGAGTTTTGGTTTTGAGTTTTTCTATATGTGGTAATTCGTTTTCATTGTACAATAGCTTTCCAATTGTTTTTAAATCTGAGGTAATGTCCCAGCTTTTGTCTTCTGCTACTTTTTCAAAACTAAAATCTAAGATAATGGAAGTGAGTTCTTTGTCAATCCCCACTTTTGAGATGAGTTTGTCAACAGCCTCGCTCATCAGAGTTTTCACATCCAGATAGACTTCAAAATTTGTTGGTAATTTTAAGTCTCTTGCAAATGTGCGTATAAGACGATGATTAAACCTGTCAATGGTTTCCACATCAAAACTACTAAAGTTGTGTAAGATGTAATTAACAGCATTTTTGGCTCTTTTATGAACTTCTTTTGGATTGAGTTGTGTTTCCTTACAAACTAATGAAAACAAGGGGGTCTCATTTTCCAAAATGGTTTCTTTTGAAAAGGCAAAGAGATTTTCCAAAATTCTTTCTTTCATTTCACCCACAGCTTTGTTTGTAAAAGTAATTGCAAGAATGTGTTTAAAAAAATCAGGTTTATTTGAAGAAATTAGTTTGGTTAAATATGCCTTAACAATAGTAAAGGTCTTACCAGAGCCGGCAGAAGCATTGTAGATTATGAATGATGCGGTTTTTTCCAAAATAATTTTTCACTAAGATATGAACATAAGTACAATTATTTTAAAAGTATCATCATTTTTAATAGTATCATTAATTCTTTATAGAAACTATAACAGAAAGTTAAATTGATTCTTTGTAAATTTGGGAATTAGTAACATTTAAAACAAAAATTATGTCATTTGAACTACCTAAACTAAAATATGCATATGAAGCACTTGAGCCTCACATTGATGCAAGAACGATGGAAATTCACCATAGCAAACATCATGCTGGTTATACTTCAAAGCTTAATGACGCTATTGATGGCACAGATATGGAAGGAAAAACCATAGAAAACATACTTATAAATTTGGATATGAAAAACAAAGCCGTTAGAAATAATGGTGGAGGTTTTTACAATCACAAGCTTTTTTGGAATGTAATGTCCCCAAATGGAGGAGGTAAGCCACAAGGAGAGCTTGCAAAGGCTATTGACTCTTCATTTGGAAGTTATGAAGCCTTTAAGGATGCTTTTTCAACAGCTGCTGCAACACAGTTTGGTTCTGGATGGGCTTGGTTATGTGTTCAGGAAGGAGGAAAAGTTGAAGTTTGTGGAACTCCCAATCAAGACAATCCATTAATGCCCGGAGTGGGATGTGGTGGCACACCCATTTTAGGAATCGATGTATGGGAACACGCTTACTACCTAAACTATCAAAACAGAAGACCCGATTATATCAATGCTTTTTTTAATGTGATTGATTGGGAAGAAGTTGGAGCTCTATATGCTCAGAATAAATAATAAATTTATAACATATTTAAAATAAAAAAGGGGAAACAATTGTTTCCCCTTTTTTGCCCCAAATTTACCATAAACTTAACCTACTTATGCTATGGTGAACCAAATATACAAGACTGAATTAATGAATTACAAATTTTTAGATAAAAAGCAACAAAACTCGTTTAAAGTCTGAAATGAAGAAGTTTTTGTAGGGATTTTAAATTTTGACATCCCAAACCTTCAGGAGGTAAATAAAATAAAAAAAGGTAAACAAGCGTTTACCTTTTTTTGCCCCAAATCTACCATGAACTTAACCTACTTATGCTATGGTATAGCCAAATATATTTCAAATTATCATATTAGTTACTTACAATTTTATATTTTAGACAAAATGCAGATACAATCGATTAATGGAAGCCAAGCATAAGAATTTTGTAAGAATTAATAGGCTCTTTCATTGTTACCCTCATAAAAATTTATGAATGCTCTATTTACAACTCTGTTTCCTCCAGGTGTGGGATAATCTCCGGTAAAGTACCAATCTCCTAGGTTTTTTGGGCAAGCTTTATGTAAATTATCCACTGTTTGATAAATAATTTTAATGTCAGCATTAATGTCCTTAGGTTTTAATATTTCAGCAATTTTATTAGAAATTTCTTCGTCAGTAAAAAGATTGTAGATTTCCTTAACAAAATTAGTCACTTCTGTATCTAAAAGGTTTTCCTGGCTTTTACATTTATTATACACTTCTTCAATTAGTGATTCTTTGTTATTTTCTTTCAGCAAAGAGAGCGCCGCTTCAAATGCAATTAAGTTTTCCAGGCGAGCCATATCAATACCATAACAATCTGGATATCTAATTTGAGGAGCAGAGGAAACAACAATAATCTGTTTTGGATTGAGACGGTCAAGAATTTTTAATATACTCTTCTTTAATGTAGTTCCCCTCACTATACTGTCATCTATAATAACAAGATTGTCATCTGGTTTTATGACACCATAGGTAACATCATAAACGTGAGCTACAAGATCATCTCTGCTACTGTCTTCTGTGATGAATGTTCTCAGCTTGACATCTTTAATAGCAATTTTTTCTGTTCTAAGTTTATAGGATTGTATTTCATTCAACTTTTCACTTGTGAGTTGTCCCTGCTCTTTAAGGATTGCTTCGTTTTTTTGTTTGATTAATTCATCTTGAGCAGCTTCTACCATTCCATAAAAACAGGTTTCAGCGGTATTTGGTATGTAAGAAAAAACTGTTTTTCTCGTATTATAGTTAATAGCCTCTAAAACTTTGGGCATAAGCAGGCGTCCCAATTCTTTTCTTTCTTGATAAATTTCCGCATCGCTACCTCGTGAAAAATAGATACGTTCAAAGGAGCAAGATTTTCGTACAAGGGGTTCCAGAACTTGTTCAATTGAAAAATCACCAGACTTTTTTACTATCAAAGCACATCCGGGATCAAGCTCCTTAACGCTTTCAAAGGGCACATTAAAAACAGTCTGTATAACAGGGCGCTCTGAAGCTACCACAACCACCTCATCGTCTTTGTAGAAGTAAGCGGGTCTTATTCCGGCAGGATCTCTTAAAACAAACGAGTCACCATGTCCTAAAAGTCCTGCCATTGCATAACCTCCATCCCAGTCTCTGGATGATTTCTTAAGAATTTTGGCTATATTAAGTTTTTTAGCTATATAGGGAGAGGCTTCTACTTTTGACAACCCTTTTGATTTTGCCTTTTTATAAAGTTTAGATACAGCATCATCCAGAAAGTGTCCTATTTTTTCCATCACAGTAATAGTATCTGCTTTTTCCTTAGGGTGCATCCCAAGGTCAAGAAGATTGTTAAATAGTTCTGTGGTGTTAGTCATATTAAAGTTTCCGGCAATAATTAAATTGCGATGCATCCAGTTGTTCTGGCGCAAAAAAGGATGTACATTTTCAACACTATTTTTACCAAATGTTCCATAGCGCACATGACCTAACAAAAGTTCACCTATAAAAGGCATGTTTCTTTTTTGGGCGGCTACATCATCTATATAATCTGGGTTTTCAGAAAAATAGGTGTTTATTTCGTTATTTATATAATTAAAAATATCTTGAATGGGTTGATTTGCATTGGAGCGTTTTCTACTTATGTACCTACTTCCGGGATCGACATCAAGTTTAATACTTGCAAAACCGGCACCATCTTGACCACGGTTATGTTGCTTTTCCATCATAAGGTACATTTTATTTACTCCATAAAATGCAGTACCATATTTTTCATGATAATATTCAAGTGGTTTAAGAAGTCTTATGAGTGCTATACCGCACTCGTGTTTTAATTCATCACTCATAAAGGCAAGAGTTGTTGTATTAAACTAATTAAAAAACGCTCCAAATATTAAGGAGCGTGTGTTTATGTTAATTCTATTTCAAATTGAGTTAAATTTTTAAACTGATGCAAGCGTTTTTGCAATTGTTGTAAGGTAAGTGTTTGCATACGTTCAGTTCCAAATTTCTCAACACAAAAGGAGGCTAATGTGGAGCCATAAATCACTGCATTTTTCATGTTGTCAAAGCTAAAGTCTTTTGATTTTGATAAAAAACCTGCAAAACCACCTGCAAAGGTATCCCCTGCCCCTGTTGGGTCAAAAACTTCTTCAAGAGGTAAAGCAGGGGCAAAAAAGATTTGTTCTTGATGAAATAATAATGCCCCGTGTTCTCCTTTTTTTATGACAATATACTTTGGTCCCATCTCCTGAATTTTTCTTGCAGCAACAACCAACGAATACTCGCCGGTAAGTTGTCTGGCCTCTTCATCGTTGATGGTGATGACATCTACTTTTGAGATGACTTCTTTAAGTAAATCCAACGTATTGTCCATCCAAAAATTCATGGTATCCAAGATAATCAATTTAGGACGTGTTGTCATTTGATCAATCACACTCAGCTGAACTCCCGGATGAAGATTACCCAGCATCACAATTTCGGCATCTTTAAAATTATCAGGGACTTTTGGTTTGAAATCAGCAAGCACGTTTAATTGTGTGTCTAGGGTATCTCTTGAATTCAAGTCGTTTCTGTATTTCCCGCTCCAGAAAAATGTTTTTCCGTTTTCAATAATTTCCAGGGCTGAAATATCAATGTTTCGTTGTTCAAATAAGTCTAGATATTTTCTGGGAAAATCACCGCCTACAACAGAAACTATTGCCGCTTCTGCCTGAAACTGTGAGGCAGCGAGACCAATGTATGTGGCAGCTCCCCCTAAAATTTTATCTGTTTTTCCAAAAGGGGTTTCAATAGCATCAAAAGCTACCGTTCCTACAATGACTAATTTGCCCATGCTTCTTATTTAAAGTATGCTGCAAATATACGGCTTTGTATGAACTCTAAAAATTGTTTGCAAATTAATTAAAAACATTACTTCCTCCCAAAATCTGCCGGGATTTCTCCCCAAGCTTTGGTTTCCCATTTTAAGATTTTTGTTGAATAAGAATTGGATTTTAACCATTGTTCAGCCCTTTCAACAAGTTCAAAAAGGGCTTTGTTTTTTTGAGTTTGCTGGAGTTTGGTGCGGCACTTTTTTACTTTTACCCAACCCATAGCTATTCTTGAGTCTGTATAAATGATGCGGTCGCTGTTGTTTTTTTTAAGATATGCCAGGCCGTGCACCAAAGCTAAAAACTCCCCAATGTTATTGGTACCTTGCTTAAAAGGACCTTGATGAAAGAGT
>DAINOA010000023.1:0-26921 GCA_036735625.1 Planktosalinus sp.
CATTGATTGCCAAAATGATTGGAAATTTGTGTTATCAATTCAGGGTTTTTGATGGCTGCACTGTTGATACTCACTTTATCTGCTCCCGCGAGAGTGACTGCTTTGGCGTCTTCCAGCGAATTGATTCCACCTCCCACAGTAAAGGGAATATTGATTGCCGATGCTATTTTAGTTACTAATGCAACCAGTGTTTTACGCTTTTCAAGTGTTGCAGTAATGTCGAGGAAAACAAGTTCGTCTGCACCTTCTTCCACATAACGTTTTGCGAGTTCGATGGGGTCACCGGCATCCCGAATATCAATAAAATTAACGCCTTTTACCGTTCGTCCGTTTGCAATATCAAGACAAGGTATAATTCTTTTTTTTAGCATAATTTTTCCAATTCTTTTAAAGTGATTTTTCCTTCATAAATGGCTTTTCCTAAAATAACCCCTTCACATCCAAGCTCTTTTAGTTTTATAAGGTCATTAAATTCTGAAACACCTCCGCTGGCGATGAGTTGTACTGTCGTTTCCTTCAAAATTTCCGCATAAAGCTCAAAAGAAGGCCCATGCAGCATCCCGTCTTTGGCGATGTCAGTACAAATCACTTGTTGGATGCCTTTGGATTCATAGTTTTTGATGAATTCAATCACATCGAGTGTTGACGTTTCTTTCCAGCCATGGGTGGCTATTTTTCGGTTTTGGGCATCTGCACCTAAAATGATTTTATCAGCACCATAAGCCTGTAACCAACTTTCAAATATCTCCGGATTAGTTACAGCGATACTTCCTCCGGTAATTTGACTTGCTCCGTTTTCAAAAGCAATTTTAAGGTCGGCATCTGATTTTAGTCCGCCACCAAAATCGATTTTTAAACTTGTTTTTGACGCTATCTGATAGAGAACCTTTTGATTGACAATGTGTTTTGATCTGGCACCGTCCAAATCAACCAGATGGAGGTATTGGATGCCGTGGTCTTCAAATGATTTGGCGACTTCAAGCGGGTGTTCGCTGTAAGTTTTTTGTGTGGCGTAGTCTCCTTTGGTGAGTCGCACACATTTTCCGTTGATGATGTCTATGGCTGGGATTATTCTCATAATTCTAAAAAGTTTTTAAGTATGCACTCCCCTACTCCGGCTGATTTTTCCGGGTGGAATTGGGTCGCATAAAAATTATTTTTTTGCATCACGGCACTAAAAGGAATTCCGTAATTACAGATTGCAGTGGTATGGTCTGAAACTTCCGCATAATAACTGTGTACAAAATAAAAATCATCCATTTCTGAAATGCTTTTAAGCAATTCATTCTCTCGCACTTCCATCACATTCCAGCCCATATGCGGAACGATCAAATCATTTGGAAATCGCTTCACTTCTGCATCAAAAATCCCGATGCAGGACGTGTCTCCTTCTTCGCTGTGTTTGCAAAGCAATTGCAAGCCCAGACAAATTCCTAGAACGGGCTGACCTAATGATTTTATGAGGGTATCAAGTTTTCGTTCTTTCAAATAAGCCATTGCGGTACTTGCCTCGCCCACACCGGGAAAAATGACTTTGTCTGCATTTTTGATAATTTCAGGGTCATCAGTGACCAGACAGGAATAGCCCAATCGTTCCACCGCGTTTTTGACTGAAGTGGTATTGCCTGCATTGTATTTTAGTATCGCAATCATAAAGTTCCTTTTGTGCTGGGGATGGAATAGTTTTCGGTTTTTGAAACGGCGTTTTTTATCGCTTTCGCGAAAGCTTTAAATATCGCTTCAATCTTGTGGTGCTCGTTGTCGCCTTCGGCTTTTATGTTCAGGTTGCATTTAGCGTGGTCGCTGAACGATTTGAAAAAGTGCATAAACATTTCGGTGGGCATCTCCCCTATTTTTTCCCGCTTAAAATCGGCTTCCCAAACCAACCAGGGTCTGCCACCAAAATCAATAGCCACCTGTGCCAGGCAGTCGTCCATGGGCAATAAAAAGCCGTAGCGCTCAATCCCTTTTTTGGAACCTAACGCCTTTAAAAAAGCCTCACCAAAAGTAATCGCAACATCTTCAATGGTGTGGTGTTCATCTATGTGTAAATCGCCTTGTACCTGAATGTCTAAGTCAAGATTTCCATGTTTGGCGATTTGTTCCAGCATATGGTCAAAAAAACCAAGCCCCGTGATGATGTTGCTTTTTCCGGAACCATCGAGGTTGACGGTAACACTTATTTGGGTTTCATTGGTGTTTCGCGTCACCGTTTCCTTCCGCGGAAGCGCTTTCAAAAAGGTATAAATTTCTTTCCAGGAAGTGGTGTTTAATTTAACATCCTCTTGATTTTCTTCTGAAATAAAAATGGCTTTTGCTCTCAGGTTTTTTGCGAGTTGCACATCTGTTTTTCGGTCACCAATTACATAGGAATTTTCCAAATCATAATTTCCTTTGATGTAATGTGTCAATAGTGCAGTTCCCGGTTTTCGGGTGGGTGCATTGTCTTCAGGAAAGGATTTGTCAATCAAAATTTCCGAAAAGTAAATCCCTTCATTTTCAAAAGCCTGGATGATTTTATTTTGTGCCGGCCAAAAGGTGTCTTCAGGAAAAGATGCCGTTCCTAAGCCATCCTGATTGGTCACCATTACCAGTTCAAAGTCAAGTTCAGTGGCGATGCGCGCCAAATACTGAAACACCCCTGGATAAAACTCAAGTTTTTCAATGCTGTCGAGTTGATAATTTATCGGTGGCTCGATGACAAGCGTGCCGTCGCGGTCTATAAAGAGTACTTTTTTCATTTGCTAAGGTTTTTTAGTTCGTTGATTAGTTGATCATTTTCTTCAGGAGTTCCTATAGTGATGCGAACACAATTTTTGACCACATTAGTTCTGTTTCTTATGATAATATTTTTATCAACTAGTTTTTTGAAAACTGAAGTTGCATCTTTAACCTCCACCAAAAGAAAATTGGCTTCTGAAGGGTAAATTTTAATGACCTGCTTTAGTTCCATAAGGGCGTTAAAAACCCGCTTTCTTTCTTTATAAATCAGGTTGAGCTGTCTTCGTGTAGCTTCATTGTTTCTAAGTACTTTCAGTGCCGCTTTTTGATTGAGGGAACTCACGTTGTAAGGGGGTTTTACTTTATTCATCAGCTCGATGATATTTTCACTTGCATAAGCCACTCCCACTCTTGCTGCTGCCAAACCAAGTGATTTACTAAAGGTATGCAGGACAATCAAATTGGGGAAATTCAATAATTTTCCAAGAAGTGAAGGACTGTCTGAAAAGTCAACATAAGCTTCATCAACGACCACGATGGTGTTGCATTTTAATAGTTTTTCAATTTTGTTGATGCTGTTTCCGGTGGGGTTGTTTGGCGAACATACAAACACAATTTTGATGTTTTTATTGGTCTCCATTTGTTCATTGAAGGCTTCAAAATCTATTTGAAAATCAGCAGTTAAAGGGACTGTTATTACTTCCACATCATTGATTGCGGCTGAGACTTCATACATCCCATACGTAGGCGGGAAAGTGATGACTTTGTCTTTTCCCGGTTCACAGAATATGCGGAAAACCAGATCGATAATTTCATCACTTCCGTTACCGATAAAGATGTTCTTTGTTGAAGTATTTTTGTATTGACTTAATTTTTCTTTCAACCTTTTTTGATAAGGGTCCGGATAGCGGTTCAAATCGCCAAACGGATTTTCATTGGCATCCAGAAAAATGCCTTTAGCACCACTGAATTCGTCCCGCGCACTGGAATATGGTTTCAGGTTACGGATGTTTTCTCTTACTAAATTTTCTATATTAACCATTATTTAAAGATTTTAGACGTAAAGTGACTGCATTTTTGTGTGCCTGAAGTTGTTCTGCTTCTGCCATAAGTTCAATGGCAGGTCCAATGTTTCTAATGCCCTGTGCGCTAAGTTCCTGAAAGGTGATTTTCTTGACAAAACTATCAAGAGAAACGCCGCTGTAATTTCTGGCATAGCCGTTTGTGGGTAGAGTATGATTCGTTCCGCTGGCATAATCGCCGGCGCTTTCACAGCTATAATTTCCAAGAAAAACAGAACCTGCATTGGTGATTTTGGGGATGACTTCGTTGTAATTTTCAATCGCTAAAATCAAATGTTCAGGAGCATATTGATTGCTGAAACCAATGCATTCTTCCATAGTTTTAAAAAGAATTGCTTTACTGCTCAACAAAGCTTCTGCAGCCAATTGCTTTCGCGGAAGCGCTCCAAGTTGAATGGTGACTTCTTTAAGCACAGCATCGATGATTTGTTCATTATCAGAAAGTAAAATCACCTGACTATCGGTGCCGTGTTCTGCCTGAGAGAGCAAATCTGCTGCGACAAAAGCGGGGACGGAAGTTTTATCTGCAATGACAAGCACCTCGCTGGGACCGGCGGGCATATCGATGGCGACACCATAATTTTGAGCTTGTTGCTTGGCGGCCGTCACATATTGATTGCCGGGGCCAAAAATTTTATCTACCCGGGGAATGCTTTCGGTTCCAAATGTCATCGCGCCAATGGCCTGAATACCACCCACTTTGAAAATTTTTGTAATGCCAATGAGCTGAGCAGTAAAAAGAATTGCGGGATGGATGTTTCCGTTTTTATCGGGCGGTGTGCATAAAACAATTTCGGAACATCCGGCGATTTTTGCGGGAATACCGAGCATCAAAACCGTTGAAAATAGTGGTGCCGTTCCACCGGGAATATAAATACCCACGTGGTCGATGGGCCTGCTTTCGCGCCAACAAATAACGCCAGTGGTAGTTTCTACTTTTTGAGGTTGTTCAATCTGAGTTTTGTGAAACGCTTCAATGTTTGCAGCCGCTTGTTGAATAGCTTGTTTTAAATCCTCATGAACATTTTTAATGCTTTTTTTGATTTCGTCTTGAGTAACCTGAAATAGTTCTATCTCAACTCCATCAAACAGGTTGGTGTAGGTTTTTACACTTTCATCACCATTGTTTTTGATGGACTGAAAAACCTTTTGAACCGTATCTGAAATCGAGTTGAAATCAATCAAAGGTCGTTTTGAAAGTTCTGACCAGTTTTCAGGATTGGGAAATTGTATTTTTTTCATTTTTGTAATTTATTAGAGAACCATTTTTTCAATCGGGACGACGAGAATGCCTTCAGCACCGTGAGCTTTCAGCTGGTCAATGACATCCCAAAATTCATCTTCTTTCACCACTGAATGTAAGCTGCACCACTCTTTATCAGCCAACGGCAAAATAGTGGGAGATTTCATTCCGGGAATTAGTTTGGTGATTTGATCAAGGGCTTTGACTGGACAGTTAAGGAGGATGTATTTGTTGCCGTTTCCATTTTTAACGGCATTGATTCTAAAGAGGAGTTTGTTGAGAATTTCTAGTTTTTCGCGACTTAATTTCGTGTTTGAAATAAGTACCGCTTCACTTTTTGTAACCACTTCCACCTCTTTGAGTCCGTTCATTAAAAGGGTGCTTCCGGTACTGACGATGTCAAAAACGGCATCGGCGAGACCAATTCCTGTGGCGATTTCAACACTGCCGCCAATTTCTTCAATTTCGACTAAAATATTTTTCGATTCAAAGTACTTTTTCAGAATAGTGGGATAAGAAGTCGCAATGCGTTTTCCTGAAAAATAGTTTATGTCTGTATAATCTTCATCTTTGGGAATGGCGAGTGATAATCTGCAGTTGGCAAAACCCAGTTTTGAAACCACGGTTACTTTTTTATCTTTTTCCCAAACTTCATTTTCGCCGAGAATTCCAATATCTACAACACCTTGTTCCACATATTGCGGGATGTCATCGTCACGCAGGAAAAGGATTTCAATGGGAAAATTTGATGATTCTGCTTTCAGTTTTCGCTCGCCGTTTGAAATTTTGATTCCACACTCCTGAATGAGTTTGATGGATTTTTCGCTTAAGCGGCCGCTTTTTTGGATGGCAATTTTTAGTTTACTCATTTTATTTTTTTGTTGTGTCTGAGTAAAACCAAAAGGGAAGTCATGAAAAAACCCGTCAGAGATACTCAGACGGGTTTTAAATTTTATGTAAAATCGCTACATAGAATCATCAGCTCGCCTGGTGGCCAGAATGATGATGGTGATGTAGTGTGGTGAAATTCATTTCTTGAAAATTGATGATGCAAATATATTTGAATTTTTTAAACATGGAAATTGTTTTAGAAAAAAATTAAGACTTTAAACAAAAATGGTTAATAACTAAAGATGGAAATCTTTTGAACCCATTTAAAATAAAGTATTTTTAAACTTTTAAATTTTGGAGAAAGTCCGAAACCTAATAAGTTTAAAACCAAAGCAATAATTCTCGATGATCAATCTATACAACACCCAAATCCAATCGCTTTCCATCCACAAAGTGGGTAATAAAAATAAAAATGAAGGTGTCATTCTTTCCAAAGAACCTTATAAACTTGATGACGAACTCACAGCAGTTCTCAAGGAATATTTCTTTAAATCTTTCAGGGACAAAGAAGAGAGCTACTACAATTTTTCACACGAAGCCGACCTTGAGTTCCACACCCTTTACAAGCTGGCAAATGATTTGTTTGACAACCCCGGTAAGGCTCATGAGCTGAGTCTGGAAATCGCCAAACACCTTTATGAACAATCAGAACATCCTCATATTAAAAGTGGAGAATTGTATGTGACCTATCTTGAAAACTTGCAAATAGATAACAAAAAAGTGGACGGTATCGGCATTTTTAAGTCTGAAATCAAACAAGATTTCCTGCTTTTTCAAGAGAAAGAAAATCATCTGGATATGTTGTTGCAACAAGGGATTAACCTTAACAAACTTGACAAAGGTTGCCTGATTTTCAACACCAAAAAAGAAGAGGGTTACAAGATTCTATCCCTAGACTCCAACAAATATGACACCCGCTACTGGCTGGAAAGTTTTCTGGGAGTTGAAGTGCTTGCTGATGAAATTTTCTACACCAAAAAATACCTCAAATTCTGTCAGGATTTTGCACGTGATGTTGTGTTACCCTCTGAAGACAAGCAACAAGAGGTCTTGTTTATGAACCGAAGTGTCAATTATTTTGCTAAAAATGATGAGTTTGAGGAAACCAACTTTATGAATGAAGTAATAGACAATCCTGACTTACATCCTGAATTCAGGCACTACAAACAGGAAAAAGCACCTAAATACCACATTGAAGATATTTCAAATTTTCCGATTGCTAATACTGCGGTAACTTCCGCCAGAAAAAGCATTAAAAATGTGATTAATCTCGATACCAATATTCAGATAAAAATGGATTTTATCAATCCCGAGTCTGCTGAACGCTTTATTGAAAAAGGCTGGGACGAGGAAAAGCAGATGTATTACTATTTAGTATATTTTAATAAAGAACAGAAAACCTAATCACTGCATAGCTTTTATTTCTGCTACTTTTTTAGTGTTTACGGTTTCATAATTTCGTTTGATAAACTCCAGGGCAGTTTTGACTATTTGTCCCATTGATTTACACCGCTTAAATTTCATATCATAGGTTAGTTCATACAATTGAATTCGTAACTCCCTTAGATTAGAAGTTGATGAAATCTGGTCTTTCAACATACATCTTATGAGCATTCTCAAACGGCTTTGTGAAGATATAATTCTTTTTGCCAAAAGGGAGCGCTCTTCTTTTCGGTATTGCTCGATGGAGGTTTCTTGAAGTTTATTGGCAACCAATTCGACCATTTTAAAGTTTTCCTTAAAAAACTGAGGGCGATACACTTTTAAATTTCCTTCATAGCATTGCTGATCAAAATCGATGGCTCTTATTTTATATTTAACATGATCAAAATCGTGTGTGGGTACAATCACATAATTATATGAGCGCATATCACCCAGCAAAAGCATCATGCAACGTTCATTAAACTTTACAAATTCTTTTGCGATTTGTGTTTTCCCATAGGAATCGAGGTTTTCGAGTTCATTTTCGATAAACACATCACCGGGAATTCCAGCAATGTGTTCTTCAATCAAGGTATCACCGTGTACTACAAAATTGATTCTGTTTGGTGACAATGCATGCTCGAGTTCAAGCCCATAAATACGGGAGGCATCGGCCCTTTTGATATAAAAATAGGTGTAGTTGTCGTTGAGAATATTTCGTATTTTTATGCGAAAGGGTTTTGAGTTTCCAAAAGTACAGTAGTCAATAGCGTCAACGCTTAAAAACTCTGTAACATCATCACCCCCCATCTGAAAAAAGAATGGTGTAAACCTGTTTTAGATTGTGAACCAATTCCTCGCGCTCAGAGTCAGAAAAATAGACACTCACCCAAAGTGTGTCTTCATCGTTTTTATCATATACAGCCACAGACCCGGTAAAACGAAGTAAATCATCATAAAACACCGGAATGGTCATATCACGATTGTATCTTTTTAAATATTGAAAAAGAAAATCCTTTACAGGAAAGGATGGTTTCTTTTTTGATAGTAACTTTTCTCCCATTAGATTTTGATTGTGTTCAAAAACAGTATCTTTATTGTTGAACTTGATTAAACTTATTGTAACAATATAAAAGAAATAAAGTCATATACAAACAATCCTTAAAATTAATCAATTTTGGAAACCATACTTACACTTGAAAATCTAACCAAACATTTTGGCCCTATCAAAGCCGTTCAGGATTTATCATTTACAATCGAAAAAGGCAATGTTTATGGTATTCTGGGCCCTAATGGAAGCGGAAAATCAACCACACTGGGTATGGTGCTCAATGTGGTCAATAAAACCCAAGGTAACTTTCACTGGTTTGATGGAAGTGATTCCACCCACAACGCACTAAAAAAAGTGGGGGCCATCATTGAACGACCCAATTTTTATCCCTTTATGACCGCCTCACAAAACCTGGAGTTGGTTTGTAAAATAAAAGAGGTCTCTAAATACAAAATTGATGAGAAACTCGAATTGGTGGGTTTGCTGGAGCGAAAGAACAGCAAATTCAGTACTTTTTCACTCGGAATGAAACAACGTTTGGCTATCGCCTCTGCATTGCTCAATGACCCTGAAATTTTAATTCTCGACGAACCCACAAACGGCTTGGACCCTCAGGGAATTCACCAAATAAGAGAAATTATCAAAAAAATTGCAGCAGACGGTACTACAATTCTTCTTGCCTCACACTTGCTGGATGAAGTTGAAAAAGTGTGTACTCATGTGGTTATTTTACGTCAGGGAAACAAATTATATTCAGGCACTGTTGATGGTATGAATGCCAGTCACGGTTTTTTTACGCTTAAAAGCGAAAATCAAGGCGATTTAAAAACAGCGTTGGAAAATCATCCTGATTTTGCTTCGGTGAAAGAAGAAAACGGGTTTTTAATTGCTTATTTAAAAAACCCAATGGCACCTTCAGAACTCAACAAATATCTTTTTGAAAAAGGAATCTCACTCTCACATCTTGTGCACCGAAAAGAAAGTCTGGAAGAACAATTTTTACAACTCACAAAATCTTTAAACTAAACCTATGCTACGTCTTTTATCTATAGAACTTCACAAATTGCGATATAATCAGTCGGCTAAGGTGATTTCAATTGTCTATTTTGTGCTTATTACATTTATTGCTTTGATTGCATCCATCGAGTTTAATTTTGGAAACATCAACTTTAGAGTTGCTGATCAGGGTATTTTCAATTTCCCCTACATCTGGCACTTTAATACCTATATAGCTGCTATTCTAAAAATATTTCTGGCTATTGTGATTGTATCTATGATGGCTAATGAATACAGCCACCGCACTCTTAAACAAAATCTCATTGACGGTTTAAGTAAAAAGGAATTTGTACTCTCTAAATTTATAACTGTTGCCGGTTTTGCATTTATTTCAACACTATTTGTGTTTATTGTTTCTATGATTTTGGGATTGAGTTTCTCCGATTTTACCGAAATTGGCATCATATTTAGCGATCTTGAATACCTCCTCGCATATTTTGTGAAGCTTTTAGGGTTCTTCTCCTTCTGCTTATTTTTAGGAGTTTTGGTAAAACGCTCTGCATTTGCGTTGGGATTTTTGCTAATATGGGCCATTTTTGAAACCATTGTTTATGGATTGTTTAAATGGCGCTTTTTTAAAGGCACTGAAACCGCAGAAAAAATCGCTCAATTCTTTCCATTGGAATCCATGTCCAATCTCATTGTGGAGCCCTTGTCTCGAATTGGTGCCATAAAATCTGCCGCTTCTCAATTGGGTGAAGGTTTTACTAAAAGTTATGCAGTGCACTGGGAAAATATCCTCATTGTATTAGGCTGGACATTTATTTTTATCTATCTGTCCTACATTATTGTTAAGAAAAGGGATTTATAGCTCCTTGATTTAAACCCTATCAGTGTATAGAACCTTGAGAGGGTTATTCCTTACTTTTTTGTTTTAGTTTATTATTCAGGTGATTATCTACGCTGAATCTTCGATTTCCTACCTGCATTTCGACTACGCTCAATGACCGCGCAGGAATTTTCCCTGAAGCATCACTTTATCGATGTGGTTACTTCCAAACGAATAAGGTAAAAAACCATAAGATGGAATGGGTTTGGTGAAAATCAAATTGGCTAATTTTCCTTTGGCAATACTCCCGTGAGTTTGTGACAACTCCATAGCGGCTGCTCCATTAATAGTAGCTGCGTTGATGGCTTCTTCGGGGGTCATTTTCATTTTGATACAAGCCGTTGCCACCACAAAATTCATATTCCCACTGGGTGTCGAACCCGGGTTATAATCGGTTGCCAAAGCCAAAGGCAAACCGGCATTGAGCAAGTCTCTTGCAGGCGTGTAGGGAATGCTTAGAAAATAAGAACAGGAAGGCAGCGCTACCGGAATGGTTCTCCCTTTTTTAAGGGCTTCAATATCTTCGGGGTTCAACACTTCCAAATGGTCTACACTTAGGGCACCGTGGTCAATAGCCGCTTTGATTCCGCCAATAGCGGTAAACTGATTGACGTGTATTTTTGATTTGAGTCCGAAACGGTTTCCGGCTTCCATAATGCGGATGGTTTCAGCCACGGTAAAATAACCCGTTTCACAAAACACATCGATATAATCGGCCAGTTGTTCTTCGGCGATTTGGGGTAGCATTTCGTTAAGCAACAAATCCAAATAACCTTTGCGGTTATTTTTGTATTCAGCCGGTATGGCGTGGGCTCCAAGAAAAGTCGCTTTAATGGCAACTGGGTAATTTTCTTTTAGCTTTTTAATTACACGTAACATCTTCAATTCTGCAGCAGTGGTCAGGCCGTAACCGCTTTTAATTTCGATTGCACCGGTACCCATACGCATCACTTCTTCCAGTCGTTGGGCGCTTTGGCTATACAAATCTTCTTCATCGGTTTCTTGCAGTTTTTTAGCCGAATTTAAAATCCCACCTCCTTTATTTGCAATTTCTTCATAAGTAAGCCCATTGATTCTGTCCACAAATTCCTGTTCGCGGTTTCCGGCATAGACAATATGAGTATGAGAGTCACACCAGGCCGGTAGCACGCTCGCTTCAAAGACATCTATAACTTCCTTAAAGTTTTCAACTTGCACATCATCCATCATTCCAAAGTCTTTGATTTTTCCGTTTTCAACAACTAGAAATGCATTCTTAATCGTTTTAAGGGTTTTCATTTCGCTTCCGCGAAGAATTGATTTTTCAGTAATTCCGATGAGTTCTTTGATATTGATGTACAGATGAGCCATTGCTGAAATTAGAAGTTGGAAGTACAAAGTTAGAAATATGGGTTGAAGTAACAAGTTTTGTTTTGCACGAAAAAAATGCTTTAGTATTAAATAACCGGAAAATCAATTTTACCCAAACCCTAAACGGAGTCTGATTTTCCTCGATTTCACCCTTTAGAGGTTGGGCAATAAATCGAGGAAAATCCTTTTAAATTATTTTTCCGCCCATTAATGAACTCTAATCCAAAATTATATTTTTGTTAAGCTGCTGATAAAAAGGCGACGTTTTCTTAACTTGCTACTCTTAAAAAAAATACAAAATGAACACCAATTTCAAACCGGGTATCAACACTATTTGCACTCACTACGGCGAACTGGAAGACACCCAATTCAAAGGGGCGGTCTCCCCACTTTTTATGTCCACTTCTTATGCGTTTACTGATGTGGATGTGAAAAGATATCCGCGTTATTTTAACACCCCAAACCAGCAGGCTCTGTCACTAAAAATAGCTGCACTGGAGCATACAGAAGCCGCTTTAATTTTTGGTAGTGGTATGGCGGCTGTAAGTACCTCCCTTCTCGCCTTTTTAAAACAAGGGGACCACGTTTTGCTCCAAAAAACACTTTATGGTGGGACGTTTAATTTGGTTACTGAAGAGTTTGAAAAATTTGGAATTGAATTTTCGTTTACAAACGATTTGTCTGAAGCAGCTTTCGCCGAAAAAATACAACCCAATACCAAGGTTATTTATATTGAAACCCCATCAAACCCATTAATGACCATTACCGATATGGAAATGGTAGCCAAACTTGCAAAAAAGCACGGTATTGTCACAATGATTGACAACACCTTTGCATCGCCAGTGAACCAAAACCCGATTGATTTTGGCATTGACATTGTCATTCACAGTGCCACCAAATATATGGGCGGACACAGCGACATACTTGCCGGGGCAGTGGCGGCGTCACAGGAGCACATCGACCGCATTTTCCATATGGGAAAAAACCTGGGAGGCAACCTGAGTGATTATACGGTTTGGCTACTGGACCGCAGTATCAAGACCATGGGAATCCGGGTAAAAGCACAAAACCGAAATGCCAAGCGTCTGGCAAAATTCCTGAACAATCATCCCGATATAAAAACAGTATTTTACCCCGGTTTAAAATCACATCCCGATTATGAACTGGCCAAAAAGCAAATGAGAGGCTTTGGCGGGATGCTCTCGTTTGAACTGGAAGAAGGTTTGGACGCAAAAGCGTTCATGAAAAACCTAAAACTGATTAAACCCTCTATGAGTCTTGCCGGGGTGGAATCCACCATCCTGCTTCCATCAGAAACCTCACATGCTCTTTTGAGCCCTGAGGAGCGTGCAGTACAGGGCATCTCAGAAAACTTATTGCGTTTTTCAGTTGGAATTGAAGATAAAAAAGATTTAATTGCAGATATTGAACAGGCTATAAGAGTTTGTAGAGATAAAAAGTGAACATTTGATAAATAAATAACGAGATACCCGCCTTCGCGGGTATTAGATAAATGAAACTAGATATACTTGCCATAGGTGCACATCCTGACGATGTGGAATTGGGATGCGGTGCCACTCTTGCTAAAGAAATCGCTGCCGGTAGAAAAGTGGGGATTTTAGACTTAACCCGAGGCGAATTGGGCACGCGAGGAACAGCAGAAATTAGAGACAGAGAATCTGCCAAAGCAGCAGAAATACTAGGTGTTGCCTTTAGAAAAAATCTGGAATTTTCAGACGGGTTTTTTGTAAACAATACGGCCTCTCAACTCGAAGTTATCAAAATTCTAAGAAAATTCAGACCTGAAATCGTGTTTTGTAATGCCATTGATGACAGGCACATCGATCACCCAAAAGGGAGTAAGCTTGTGAGTGATGCTTGCTTTTTAAGCGGTTTGAGAAAAATAGAAACCATTTTTGAAGGAAATAAACAAAAAGCCTGGCGGCCTAATAATGTTTATCATTACATTCAATGGAAAAACATCACCCCAGATTTTGTTGTTGATGTCACCGGATTCATTGAAAAGAAAATACAAGCAGTCAAGGCTTATGAGAGTCAGTTTTTTGATCCAAAAACAAATGAACCTGACACACCGATTAGCAGCAAGAACTTTTTGGAAAGCATCACATATAGGGCAAGAGATTTAGGACGATTAGCAGATGTAGAATATGCTGAAGGATTTACAGTAGAGCGCGCAATTACAATCAATTCTATTTTTGACATAAAATAATCATTATTTTGTTTTGAAAATGAAACGATTTTCAATTAAATTTGCATCCGCTTCTAAAAATTAGAAATAATTTGAATTTAGAAGCGTTTTAACCGCATTGCACTTCAAAGCTTTATGCGGCGAAGCGAGATACCCACTTTACTTTTTAGCTAAAGGTTCAAAGTACAAAATCGCGGGTATATAAATGGTGGTTGTAGCTCAGTTGGTTAGAGCGCTAGATTGTGGTTCTAGAGGTCGCCGGTTCGAGACCGGTCTTCCACCCAGAATATAAGTCTCTGTGAAAGCAGGGACTTTTTTTGTTTATGCATTTTCCTAATATCATTTTTGTATATTTAGACTTCAGGAAAAAACCAACCTTATGAAGTCTGTTTTCAGTTTTATTTTTCTTTTCATTTTTTTAGTTTCAAATGCGCAAGAGATTGAACTTTATCAGCAATTTAATGGAAGGTTTGATTATATCGCCATAGGAAACACGATGAATACAGCCGAGAATGGCACCGGTGCTCCATGTGAAATTTTAACCAGTTCATCAGCGAGTCTTGAACTTCAACCCAATCAAAATGTTGTTGCTGCTTACTTATATTGGGCAGGCTCCGGTGAGGGAGATTTTGAAGTCACTCTCAATGGAACTTCCATAACTGCAGAACGAACATTTGCAGACCAGATAGATGAAGTAAGAGTTTTTTTTGCAGCTTTTACTGATGTGACAGATCTAATTCAAAATACTGGTAATGCAGATTATACGCTCGCAGATCTGGATTTGACAGATGTTATAGCACCTTATTGTCCCTCAGGAACTAATTTTGCAGGCTGGTCTATTGTGGTTATCTATGAAGACCCCGATTTACCTCTCAATCAACTTAACGTCTATGACGGTCTTGAAAGCGTTTCAGCATTTAACAATTTACTTAGCTTCCAATTGGATAACCTCAATGTAATCGACAATCAAGGGGCAAAAATTGGGTTTCTTGCCTGGGAAGGTGACTCCTCAATCGCTGTTGATGAAACCTTGCAGGTGAATGGAAATATCATCAGCAATCCACCTCTCAATCCTGCAAACAATGCCTTTAACAGTACAAACAGTTTTACTAACAGTGATGAATTATGGAATATGGATATTGATTTTTATGATATTCAAAACAATATTCAAATTGGAGATACGCAGGCGACAATCACACTTACATCAGGGCAGGATTTTGTGATGATTAACAACATTATTACAGTGCTAAATAGTCAATTGCCCGATGCTACAATTGAAATTGACAATGTTATTGCCGGTGAAGAGTGTGGCAATCGTGAGGTCTTTTTAGAATTTACAGTTTTCAATGTAAACAGTACAGATATTCTACCAGCAAATACTCCTATTGCCTTTTATGCTAATAACACGCTTGTAGAAACTTCTGAAACTATTGGAGAGATTCCCATTGATGGCTCAGAATCACAGGAAATCACTTTTACTATTCCTCAATCTATCCCTGAAGAATTTACATTGAGAGTTGTTGTTGATGACCTTGGAAATGGCAACGGAGTGGTTACAGAAATAGATGAAACAAATAATGAAGACAGTACAGAAATCGTCCTTCTAGTTTTTCCGGTAATAACCGGACTCTTGGATTTGGAACAATGTGACGCAGTGGGTATTGAAACTTTTGATTTAACTCAGTCAACACAACAAATAGACCCTGTAAATACCATCAGCTTTCATATCACTGAAGCTGACGCCGAAAACAATGAAAATCCCATTCAAAATCCTGAAAACTATGTCAATATTCAAAACCCACAAACTATCTATTTGAGGGTTGACAATGGCTTTTGCTTTGTGATAGATAGCTTTTTAATTGAAGTTATTAGTTGTCCGCTTCCAGATGCAACAATTGAATTGATTAACGATTTGAATGCGTGTCGCGGGCGTGATTTAGAAATAAAATATGCCGTTGCAAACACCCTAGGTACATTACCACTTCCGGTGCAGACACCCATTGCTATTTATATCAATGAAGAACTTTATGCTACTGATTTCACCCCAATACAAATACCCGTTGGAGGTCAAATACAAATGACAACCACCCTTCAACTTTCAGACAACATACCCGATGTTTTTGAACTAAAACTCAGCGTGGACGACATTGGAAACGGAACGGGTATAGTACAAGAACTGGATGAAACAAACAATTTATTTTTTGCTACCATAAACTTTGAAAGCATTCCTGAACTGCCCTCACTTCCTGATTTGGAATTGTGCAATCAAGGTTTTGGGTTTGCTCTGTTTGATTTGACTGCTCAATATGAATTTATAAACCCTCAATCAAATGAAGAGGTTACATTTTACTCATCTTTTGAAGATGCACTTGAACAAAACAATCAAATTTTCTTACCGGAAGCTTACCAAAGTACCAGCAACCCGCAGTTTATATTTGTGCGCCTGGATAATGTTATTTGTTTTACAATCACTTCCTTTGCTATTTCAACCCAAGACTGCCCACCTTGGATTCCAGATGGATTTTCTCCAAACAATGACGGCATCAACGACTTCTTTGAAATTTCAGGCTTACTGAATATTTTTACAGAACACGAGCTTCTCATTTATTCCCGAAAAGGAAATCTAATTTTCAGAGGCACTAATGAAACCGGATTTTGGAATGGCACTGCAAATGAAGGTTTACTTTATGAGGGACCGGTTCCTGCCGGACTTTATTATTATGTTTTAAACCTCAATCACCCTGATTATAAACCGCTTATTGGTTGGGTATATTTAAACAAATAAAATAAGCAATTGTCATTTTAATTCCCAATTATAATTCCTAAATTCAAGCTATTAAAAGCTAAAATAAATTTATAAAGTACTCCCTTGACAATGAACAACTTAATTATTTACGATAAAAAAACCCTTGAAAAATACATCAACAAAAGAGAACTGGAAGTTAAGTTTGGTGAATCTGTATTGACTATAAAGGAACTTAACGAATTAAAAACCACCCCGGCAAAATATGTTCTTTTAGGCATTCCTGAAGATATTGGCGTACTGGCAAATTATGGCGTTGCAGGAACAAAAAATGCCTGGAATGCCTGTCTTAAAGGGCTATTAAATATGCAAGCAAATCAATTTACAACTCCTGAAAAGTTAATCATACTCGGTGAAATAGACTGTAACACACAAATAAAAGCAGCTGAAACACTCGATAAAGAAGATGAACACTATTATGAAGTGCTGGGCACCATTGTTTCTCAAATTGACACAAAAGTAGCTACGGTTGTTGAGCACATTGTGAAAGCCGGAAAAATTCCAATACTTATTGGTGGTGGTCATAATAATAGTTATGGAAACATCAAAGGCAGCTCATTTGCCCTTCAAAAGCCCTTAAGTGTTATTAATTTTGATGCCCATGCCGATTTTAGACCATTGGAACACCGGCACAGCGGAAATGGTTTTTCATATGCCTATGAAGAAGGATTCCTGAACCATTACTTCGTTTTTGGTCTTCAAAAAAATTACAATTCACAAGCTGTTTTTGATATGCTTCTTGAACATAAAGAAACGATTTCATTCAACTTGTTTGAACAGATTGTAACTCATAGCAATAAGAACTTTGGGCAAGCGATGAAAGAAGCAGAAACCTTTACGCTGGCTGAAGAAAAATTTGGATTAGAAATGGATTTAGACAGCATTCAAAATATCCCAAGCAGTGCTAAAACCCCCAGCGGGTTTTCAGTAAACGATGCCCGTCGCTTTGTAAGTTATTTTGCTAAAAACAGCAATGTTGCCTACCTACATCTTTGTGAAGCTGCTCCAACACCCGGTACAGATGAAGAAAAACAAGTGGGCAAATTATTAGCCTATCTCATTATTGATTTTATAAGTTAGTTAACACTCCATTTTTCCAACTTATTGTATTTTATCGCTTCAAACTAACACTTGATTCTCATGAAACTTAAAAGTCTGTTTTTAGCTATTGTATTGATTTCAGCTTTTGGCTGCAAAAACACCTCAGAAAAATCACCGGAAACTGAAGAACCTACAACAGTTTCACAAGTAGCACCTTCCATAGATATTCAACCCATTTCCCACGCGACGATGGTTCTTGATTGGGAAGGCACCATATTATATTTTGACCCCGTGGGTGGTAAAGAGGCTTTCGCCGGAAAAAAAGAGGCAAATATCCTATTTGTAACAGATATTCACGGTGATCATTTTAATATAGAAACGCTGGAAGCTGTTGTCACTGAATCATCAATCATTATTGCCCCCGCGGCAGTTGCTGAGCGTCTTCCTGAAAACTTACTTTCAAAAACCGTTGTTCTTGCTAATAATGAAACTACAAACCAACTTGGCTTTGATATAACAGGAGTGCCTATGTACAATCTTAGGGAAGAAGCCTTACAGTTTCATGAAAAGGGTCGCGGAAATGGTTACCTCATTGAAAAGGATGATTACAGAGTTTACATTTCAGGCGATACTGAGGATATCCCTGAAATGCGAGACCTTCAAGGCATTGATCTTGCATTTGTGTGTATGAACTTACCCTTTACAATGACCGTAGAAAGCGCAGCAGATGCGGTGGCAGAATTTTTACCAAAAACAGTGATTCCATATCACTATCGTGGTCGTGAGGGCTTTGCTGATGTGGATGCATTTGAACAACTGGTCAAAGAAAATGCACCTGAAGTAGAAGTAAGACGCATTGATTTTTATCCTGTTGAATAAATCAATTATTTACCAACTTATCCGTTCAATAGAATTAAAATTATAAAAAAACCTGCAATGGATTATTGCAGGTTTTTATTTCACAGCATAAGCTTATTACAAAACTTTAAACCCTTTTCGTTTTGCAATTTCCTGAATGGAAGATACAATTGCATTCCCCAAATCATCCTGAGTTCCTTGTTTAGCTTGTTCTTTTTCAATAAAAGCTTGGCGCTTCATAGCAAGCTCTGCAATTTCTTTCTGGATTTGTTCACGCTCTTTTGCTTTCGCATTTACAAAGGCTTCAATCTGAGCTTTTGATTTACCTTTTAGTACATCAGGTAATTCTTCATCTTTCAAACTTGAAAGGGCTTTGGGGTCTGTATTCATTCTATCTACAAGGTCCCAACTTTCATTGCGATATACAGCACCTGCTTTTGCTACGGTGCGTTCTGCATAATTGGCTGTCGATATCCCTTCAGCAGCAGCATCCTGTTCCATTTGTGAAGCTTTTTTAGCTCTTCCGGCGCTGCCATACCCAATGTATGTAGTATTCAATCGCTGGTTGCAAATTGTGATTTGATCATCATAAGGTGTTATAATATAGCGCACTTTGGCATCAGAATCAATGTGAAAATACTTCCCGTTGCCTTTGTCTGCACCGTCTTTCCAGTAAGTGCGAATTCCTTCTTGATTGTTTCCGCAAAAAATAGTGTTGATAAAAATTCCTTTTTTTACAGCATCGGCGATGGCTTCTTTGTAGTTCACACTCCCCTGGTTAAAAGGTTCATTACCTGCAATGTAGATAAGTTTCATTGCATTTTTGTCTGCATTCCAATCAAGATTATTGGTAGCATCATTGATGACGGATCCACAGTATTCCAGTCCGCCGTTGGTGCGCAAAGCAAACAAATGTTCTGATATCAAATCCAAATCGTTTGTGAGTCCCACTACTTGACGTATGTAATCAGACTCGCTCGACAATCCCGAATTACCATATTCATACAACGAAATTTGAATTTCCGGGGCTTTGCCGTTGTAACGCAACGTAGTCATCGTGTTAACAATAGTCCACAAACGGGCTTTCGCTTGATTGATCAATCCATCCATACTGTTTGAGGTATCCAGTAAAAGAGCTACCTGAATACTTCCGCCAGCGTTCATTTCATCTGAGACAGTAATTGGAAGTTCATTGGTGGATTCCGCTTGCGCGAAAAAAATTCCGAAAAGGAAAACAAGGGTACTTAAAATTAATTTTTTCATAATAGATGTTTTAAAGATTTTGAGTAAAAGTAGGGGCGGGAATGCAACAAAATATAAATACTTGGTGAAACGGGCATTTGACTTGGTGAAACCCGTTTTTTAAAACGTTTTTATTTCTTTACTTTACATTATTATTTAAAATACGATGAATCGGCTTTATTATTTTTTCTTCATATTGATTTTTACACCATTCTTGCTCTTGGGGCAAGACTCTTTGGAAGTGACAAAGAGCTCTTCTTCATTAAATAAAAAAGCCCAAAAAGTAGAAAGGTCCTTAAATGAAAACAACCCGGGAGCTCTGGCAAAAAGCTATGAAGAATTAGCTAACGGTCTCATAGAAACAGGTGACTTTGCCCGTGCAGAATTCTATATTAACAATGCACTGGAACTTTATAAGAAACAAAACAATTCAGAAAAAGTCGTGCAACTTACTCGTCGCCTTGCACAAGTTCAAGAAAGCCAGCAGAAATATAACGAGGCCATTACAAATTTTCGCTCGGCAGGCAATCAGGCACAAGGAGCATCTGCTTCACAAATGAATTTCAACGATGCCAACAGGGTTAGCCAGCGTGCCAATCCGGCGGCACAAATGGATTATATTGATGCCAATATTGAACTTGCAGAAGTTGAAGCTGAAAGTGATGAACAAATCCAACTATACCGCCAAAAAGCAGAAACCAATTTATTGAAAGACGACAGGGAGGAAGCAATTGTAAGTTATGGAAAAGCAATCAAACTTGCTGCAGAAAAACCGGCTGAAGCTGCAAAGCTTAAACGTGAAGTTGCTACTATTTATGCAGAAGATAATAAACTGGACGAGGCAATCGAAATCGCAGAAAGTGCCCTTGAACAAGCCAATAAAGCCAATGAAATTAATGAAATTCTCAACCAAAAATTACTTCTTTCAGACCTTTATGTAAAAAACAACCAAGAAGAAAAAGCCATCAAATTGCTTCAGGAAACTTACACTCAAGCACTTGAATCGGGAAAAACATACCTCGCCAAAGAAACTACCATCAACCACGCTGCTATTTTTGAATCTAAAGGCGACACCCAACAGTCGCTAAAATTGTATGACCGTTTTCTGGAAGACTTTGAAATCCTTATAATGAGGGACAGTTCGCTGGTGGACACCAAACTCTTTGCCTCCACCGAAGAAAAAATACAACAACTGGAAAAAGAACGGCATTTAAAAGATGCCCTATTGGAAAAATCAAATACTTTCAACCTGGTGCTTATCGTTTCGGTATTGGTGATGCTGTTGTTGCTCACCTGGATTATCCGTTCGCTTTATTCCATTAAAAACAAAAACAAACGTATCGCCTTGCAATCGCTGAGACGCGAAATGAACCCACATTTTATTTTTAACAGCTTGAACAGTGTTAACCAGTTTATTGCACAAAATAACGAACTCGAAGCCAACAAATACCTGACTTCATATTCCAACCTGATGCGCAGTATGATGGAAACCTCCAATGAAGATTTTATTACGCTCAGCGACGAACTTGAGCAACTCAAGAAGTATCTTGACCTGGAGCATTTACGATTTCAGGATACCTTTGATTATGAAATAACGGTAGATAAAACCCTTGACCCTGATGCCGTTAAAATTCCCGGAATGCTTATTCAGCCGCAGCTTGAAAATGCCATTTGGCACGGTTTGCGTTACAAAGAGGAAAAAGGGCTCCTCAAACTTCAGTTTTTAAAAGAAGGTAAATCCATTAAAGTCATCATTGAAGATAACGGCATTGGGCTGGAAAAAAGTAAGGCTATAAAAACCGGAAATCAAAAACTACATATTTCGCGTGGACTCAACAATGTAAAGGAGCGCATTGAGTTACTCAATGACTTGTACAAACAAAACATTCAATTTCATATAGAAAACCGAAAAGAATCAAGCGGTACAAGGGTAACCCTTACTTTCAATTAATTTCTAAAACAGTGTCAATAAAAAGTGTACTTATAGAAGATGAGCAAGCTGCCCGTGAGGCACTTAAAAGCTATTTGGCAAAATACTGCCCACAGGTGGAGCTTGTGGGAGAAGCACACAACAGCCGGGAGGGCATTGAACTTATACAAAAACTGAAACCCCAACTCGTTTTTCTCGATGTGGAAATGCCTTTTGGTAACGCTTTTGACGTTTTAGAAGGCTGCAAAGACTTGCATTTTGAAACCATTTTTGTCACTGCTTTTTCTGAATACTCGCTGCGTGCCTTGAACCAAAGTGCCGCTTATTACCTTCTCAAACCGGTGAGCATTGAAGAATTGATTTTAGCGGTCAATAAGGTGCAGAAAGAAATAAACAAAGAACTTCTTTTTAACCGCAACCAAATCATTGTTCAAAACATCAAGGAACCCCAACCTGAAAAACAACAAGTCATCCTCCCCACCCTGGAAGGTTTTGAAGTGGTAAAAATGGAGAACATCATACGCTTACGCGGAAACGGAAACTTCACTGACATTCATTTAAGAGACGGCAGTAAAAAAATGGTGTGCCGATTTTTAAAGCATTTTGAGGAAATGCTTCCCCTTCCCTTTTTAAGAGTGCACCGCTCCCACCTCATCAATATGAATTGTGTGACTTCTTATATAAAAAGCAACGGCGGCTCAGTGATTTTAAGCGACGGCGCTGAGGTAGAAATCTCTGAAAGTTATAAAAGCCGTTTTATTGAGTATATGGGGGTATGATGGATGTGGATTTTTAAAATTTGGTTTTAGCTTTGGCTTTTTACAATGACTGCCAACATTATTATATAAGCTCTAAAAATAAGATTTATTACTAATATATCCCATTTCTAAGTTACAGTTTTGTATGAATTATTGTGGGTAAATTCTCTATAAATCGTTTATACGCTATGTTTTTAATTTTAAAAAATTAGAGGACTCTTTTATTAAGCTTTTCTGAGGATAAAATACAATCAATGTTTTACCCTCTTTAATTGCTTAACGGTTAAACAATAACCGCTATATTTGAAATAAAAAAAACAAAACAGCAAAACAGCATGCTTTTCAACTCTATAGATTTTGCTATTTTTCTTCCCATTGTATTTTTTCTGTATTGGTTTGTCTTTAAAAAATCTTTAAAACAGCAAAACTTCCTCATAGTTATAGCAAGTTATGTTTTTTATGGCTGGTGGGACTGGAGGTTTTTATCCTTAATACTTTTTAGCACCCTTGTAGATTATGCCGTCGGAATAGCGCTTTCGCGCGAAAAAAAACAAACAAAAAGAACCCTGCTGCTCTGGATCAGTATTTTTGTGAATCTGGGGTTTTTAGGCTTTTTTAAATATTACAATTTCTTTCTTGATAACTTTATCACTGCATTTTCGTTTTTTGGAACCCAATTTCAGGCGCAGTCCTTACAAATTATACTTCCTGTAGGAATTAGCTTTTATACCTTTCAAACACTGAGTTACACAATTGATGTTTATAAAAAGAAGCTGGAACCCACCCATAATTTTATAGCCTTTGCAGCCTTTGTTAGCTTTTTTCCACAACTTGTTGCGGGCCCCATAGAACGTGCAACCCATTTGCTTCCTCAGTTTTATACCTCACGGGTTTTTAAGTATTCACAAGCAACAGATGGCTTGCGCCAAATACTTCTGGGCTTGTTTAAAAAAGTGGTTATCGCAGACAATTGTGCCATTTATGCAAATATGATTTTTAACAATTCGGGGGAGTATTCGGGAAGCACGCTGCTCATTGGCGCTTTGTTCTTTACATTTCAAATTTATTGTGACTTTTCCGGCTATTCAGACATTGCCATTGGTACTTCGAGATTGTTTGGTTTTAACTTAAAACAAAACTTTAATTTTCCTTACTTTTCAAGAGATATCGCAGAGTTTTGGAGGCGTTGGCACATTTCACTCTCCACCTGGTTTAGAGACTATTTATACATCCCTCTTGGTGGAAGCCGGGGTAGTTTATTGAAAGTGATAAGAAATATATTTATCATCTTTATTGTGAGTGGTTTTTGGCACGGGGCAAACTGGACATTTATTGTTTGGGGCGCATTAAATGCCCTTTATTTTTTACCTCTTTTAATCGCCAAAAAAAACAGAACACATATAAATCACGCTGCCGAAGGAAAACAATTACCATCACTCAAAGAAGTCACTTTTATGGGAATTACCTTTGGACTCACCGTGTTTGCGTGGATTTTTTTCAGGGCAGAAAACATTGATCATGCCATCCATTACATTGCTGAAATAGCTTCGCCCTCACTTTTTGATTTTCCGAGATTTGCATCAATGAAAGAAGCATTAATAACGGTTTTCTTAATTTTGTTTTTTGTTTGTATTGAATGGCTGGGAAGGGAAAAACAACACGCCTTTGAGGATTTTGGGCAAAACTGGAAACGAGGCTATCGATATGCTTTTTATTATTGTATGATCCTCATAATATTTTGGTTTGGTGCAGAAAAACAAGAATTTATATATTTTCAATTTTAAGGAATGAAACAGTTTTTAAAACAAGTATTTTATTTTGGGCTCATTGGAATCATACCACTGTTTATCTTGCTGATTTCCTATTTAATAACCGATCCATTTAAAGTCATTTATACGTATGATTCATTCTATGATAACAACAGCAAATCGCTTATTGGTCTAAATAAAAGTTATGTGAGTACTGAGACATTTCTCAACAATGTCAATGTATTGAATCAACGTTATGATTCATTTATTTTCGGAAATTCGCGTTCTATTTTTTACCAAACTTCAGAATGGAAAAAGCACATTCCTAAAAATTCAATTCCTTTTCACTTTGATGGTTCAAGTGAGGCGATTGGAACTATTTTAAAAAAAATGGAACTAATTGACAAACAAGGATTGATAATTAAACATGCTTTGATTGTTTTAGACCCCTATATTCTCAATGAGATTGAACCTAAAAATGAACATTTATACATCACGCCCCCAACTTTAATGAATAATAAAAATTTGATTAAATTTCATTTCACTTTTTTTAAAACATATATCAACCCAAAATTTTTAGTTGCTTTTATTGATTACAAAATCTCAGGCAAAATAAAACCTTATATGACCAAAAATAAATTAATCAATGAAAAGACATTTCACTATGAATTGCTCACCAACGAAATTCGAAGCGATGTTTTTGATGATTTAATCGAAAAAAATCAATATTTCACAGAAGAGCGAATGGCGGTTTTCTATAAACGTGAAACCAAACTACAATTTCACAAAAAAACTATAGAAACACCACAAGAAGAAATTCTCAAATCTATTTCAAGTATATTTTCAAAACAAAAAACAGAATATAAGATCATCATTAGCCCGCTATATGACCAAAAAAAGCTAAACCTGGATGATTTAAAATTTTTAGAAGATGTATTTGGTAAAAAAAATGTGTTTGACTTCTCTGGTATTAATGAGTTTACAGAAGATTACAAAAATTATTATGAAAACTCACACTACAGACCCCAAGTGGCCACTGCAATTTTAAACGAAATCTATAAAAAAGATTAAAATAATTTACCCAAACAAAGAATACCTAACAAGCAACTGCTCCTCATTTCGCCACTGCACCCAGCCCTTGCCTTGCTCCTTGTGATGTTCATCCAGAAGTTTGACATACATCCAGTTTCTTTCGATAAGCAATGGTTGCATCCATTTAAAAGCAACCTGAACTGTAGAAGCGTGTTGTAAGGGTTTTATGTGAACTGTTTGGTTTTCTTTTTCAATGAGTTCCAGACTTGCCATAGTTCTCAAAAACTCCGGCCAGGTTTTATAAGTTCCTTTGTATTTATCGAGATAGGCTATTTGCCCGGTTGTTTTATTGACCTCCACCTTGAGAAAATCATTTCCAAGACCAAGTACTTTAAACGCCATCAATTCATAATCCAGTTTTAAGTGTTCAGGAAACAACCAGGGAGGCGCATAACTGGTGGACAATTTATAGCCTTCTTGTTGAATAAAAACAACACTGTCTTGAGGGGTGTGGTCATCGATTGTCTTTTCGAGATTTACGTCTCCATAAAAATAAAGCACAGGGAATTCATAGTAATTTGGTGTGAAAAAACCCAATCCCATTTCATTTTCTGATATACTTTCAGCTTTTGCAATTGTATTTTCAAAGTTGCTTTTAGTAAGAAGCATCGCTGTGGGTGTTACCGGTTTTCTTTCCGGTTGTTCTTGATTTTCTTCAGGATTGTCCTTTAATGCTTGCCTTGCCTGATAGTTGAGATAGGTAATTACAATAGATGCAACCAATATTATAAACAATAGTAAATTCAGTTTCACAATTTTTTTAATTGCAATTGCACGCACAATAAAAAAAGAACTGATAAATGCAACACCAGAAAAAAGCAAACCCCAGACCAAAACAATAGCTCCACCTGCCAATCCTTGATTATCTGCGGCTCCAAGTAGCCTCACTGCATAAACTCCCACAAAAAAAAACACTAGCAACATTAATAAATAGAATAAAATACTCGCAGGTTTAAAATAGTTGTTCATAGCTGTGGTTTTTAGTTAACTTAATAATTGATACCCAATTGATAATTTACCATCTCTTTTCCATTGTATCCATCCCTCCCCTTTTGGGGTGTATTGATAATCTAAAATTTCAACAAACAACCAGTCTCCCTTTAGGTGAATGGGTGTCAACAACACATCACTTTCAACAAAAATGGTTTTACTCCCAATAAGCGGTTGTGATTTTATTTTCTGTGGAAATTCTTCTAAAATTTCAACCGAATGTACCTGAATGATAAATTGATTCCAATCTACATACGTTCCACTATCTGCAGGGACATACAAGGTTTTATTTTGACTTTCATTAACTGTGAGTTCAATATAGTGCCTTCCAACGGAAATTACCTTAAATAAAATCATATCATAATCCAGCTTCACATAATGTGGCTCAAGCCATTTTGGTCTATAACCCATATCCAAACCACCATAAGCTGTAGCTTCAAAAACGATACTATCTGTAGGTTTGAGACGTTCATTAAGTGAGGCAAGTTGAGGACTTTCATAAAAATACAAGACCTGCCCCGGAGCCATTCGTGGCGTGAAAAGCCCCAGACCCATATCATTCTGCTCAGTAACTTGGGTTAGGGCATTTATTTTAATGTCTTCAG